>NZ_JBHJRX010000014.1:0-79880 GCF_042268605.1 Streptomyces sp. NPDC056296
CGTCCGTCGTCGGCTCCCGAGACGCCGGGTTCCACGACGCCGGGCCGTCCGACGCCGGCTCCCGAGACGCCGGGCCGTCCGTCGTCGGCTCCCGAGACGCCGGGTTCCACGACGCCGGGCCGTCCGTCGCCGGCTCCCGAGACGCCGGGCCGTCCGTCGTCGGCTCCCGAGACGCCGGGTTCCACGACGCCGGGCCGTCCGTCGCCGGCTCCCGAGACGCCGGGCCGTCCGTCGTCGGCTCCCGACACGCTACGGAAGAACACCGCGGGAGCCACCGAGGCCGACGCACGGAACGAGACCGGACCGAACACCCCGCAGGACGCCGCCCCGGACCCGGACCCGAACTCGCAGTCCCCGTTCCCCGAGGCCGGCCCCGTCGGCTCCGCGCGGGGCCCGGCGCCCGAGCGCGTCGGCGCAGGCGACCCGCAGGGTGGGCAGACCTCGGGTGGGGACGGTCCCGTCCGACCGTCCGCCGAGCCGTCCGTGCGCGGCGCGGGCACCGAGGGCCGCCGCCCCGACCCGTCCTCCGGCGGTGACCGCCCCGCCCACGCGCCCGCGGAGCCCGGTCCCGACGGCCGCGAGGTCTACACCGCTGCCGGGCCCGGTCCCGGCAGGCCCCCGCAGCGAAAGCCGGAGCCCGGGGGCGGGCTGCTGATGGGCAGGCCCTTCGGTGTGCCCGTGTACGTCGCGCCGAGCTGGTTCCTGGTCGCCGCCCTGATCACCTGGGTGTTCGGCGGCCAGCTCGACCGCGTGCTGCCCGAGCTGGGCGCCGCCCGCTACCTGGTCTCCCTCTTCTTCGCGGTCGCCTTCTACGCCTCCGTCCTCGTCCACGAGCTGGCCCACACCGTCGCCGCCCTCCGCTTCAAGCTCCCGGTCCGCCGTATCCAGCTCCAGTTCTTCGGCGGCGTCTCCGAGATCGAGAAGGAGGCCGAGACCCCGGGCCGCGAGTTCGTGCTGGCCTTCGTCGGCCCACTGCTCTCCCTCGTCCTCGCCGGCGTCTTCTACGCCGCCCTGCTGCCCGTCGAGCCCGACAGCGTTCCCGGCGTCCTGCTGGCCGGCCTGATGGTCTCCAACCTCCTCGTGGCCGCCTTCAATCTGCTGCCCGGCCTCCCCCTCGACGGCGGCCGGATGCTCCGCGCCGTCGTCTGGAAGATCACCGGCAAGCCCATGCACGGCACCATCGCCGCCGCCTGGGTCGGCCGGGCCCTCGCCATCGCCGTGCTGATCGGCCTGCCGCTGCTCACCCAGTCCCTCGGTTCCGGCGCCGCGGACGACGTCGGCATGGACACCGTCCTGGACGCCCTGCTCGCCGCGATCCTCGCCGCGATCATCTGGACCGGCGCCGGAAACAGCCTGCGCATGGCCCGCCTGCGCGAACACCTCCCGGAGCTGCGCGCCCGCGCCCTCACCAGGCGCGCCGTCCCCGTCCCGGCCGACACCCCGCTCTCCGAGGCCCTGCGCCGCGCCAACGCCTCCGGAGCCCGCGCCCTGGTCGTCGTCGACGGCGACGGCACCCCCGTCTCGCTGGTCCGCGAGGCCGCCATCGTCGGCGTACCCGAGCACCGGCGCCCCTGGGTGGCGGTCAGCACCCTCGCCCAGGACCTCACCGACGGCATGCGCCTGTCGGCCGAGCTGTCGGGCGAGGAACTCCTGGACGCCCTGCGCGCCAACCCGGCCACCGAGTACCTGGTGGTCGAGGAGACCGGCGAGATCTACGGCGTCCTGTCCGCGGCCGACGTCGAGCGGGCCTTCGTCAAGGCCATGGCAAGGCCTAGCTGAACGCGTCCCGAAGGGGCGCGGGGCTGTGACATCAGCGGCTCCGCCGCGGGGCGCGAGCAACCCCGTACGGCCCGCGCCGTTCGCACGCACCGCGGCCACCACCCCCCTACGCTGGTCAAGCCCCCGGCGGGGAACCGGTAGGCTGGTCACATGTCCGAACCGACCGGTGCCGCCCGCAGGCGCGGGCCCTTCAAGGTCGGGGACCAGGTTCAGCTGACCGACCCCAAGGGCCGCCACTACACGTTCACGCTCGAGGCCGGGAAGAACTTCCACACCCACAAGGGTTCCTTCCCCCACGACGAACTGATCGGTGCTCCCGAGGGCAGCGTTGTCCGCACCACCGGGAACGTCGCCTACCTCGCGCTGCGCCCCCTGCTCCCCGACTACGTCCTGTCCATGCCCCGAGGGGCAGCCGTCGTCTACCCGAAGGACGCGGGGCAGATCCTCGCCTTCGCCGACATCTTTCCCGGCGCACGCGTCGTGGAGGCCGGTGTGGGCTCCGGCTCCCTCAGCAGCTTCCTGCTGCGCGCCATCGGCGACCAGGGCATGCTGCACTCCTACGAGCGCCGCGAGGACTTCGCCGAGATCGCCCAGCAGAACGTGGAGCGCTACTTCGGCGGCCCGCACCCCGCCTGGCAGCTCACCGTCGGCGACCTTCAGGACAACCTGTCCGACACCGACGTCGACCGCGTCATCCTCGACATGCTCGCCCCCTGGGAGTGCCTGGACGTCGTCAAGAAGGCACTCGTGCCCGGCGGCATCCTGTGCTGCTACGTCGCGACGACGACCCAGCTCGCCCGGACCGTCGAGTCCATCCGCGAGATCGGCTGCTTCAACGAGCCGACCTCGTGGGAGACCATGATCCGCAACTGGCACGTCGAGGGCCTGGCCGTTCGCCCGGACCACCGGATGATCGGCCACACCGGCTTCCTGCTGACCGCCCGCCGCCTCGCGGACGGCGTCGAGCCGCCCATGCGCCGCCGCCGCCCCGCAAAGGGCGCCTACGGCGAGGACTACGACGGCCCCAACGCCGGCGGAGGCTCCGGCCGCTGAGGCGGCCCGTGCCGCGATCAACGTACAGGCGCCGTGGTGGAGTTCCCGAGACCGTTCGGGAACTCCACCACGGCGCCTTCGTGTTGACGCGGCGGCGCGGCACGCGGCGGCGCAGTCCGGCCGAGTACCCACCCCGCCGTTCCCCCGCACTGTGACGTGTGGCACGATGCTGGCCACCCCCCGCCGGCACAGCCCTCACAGGAGACACTCCTCGTGCAGCACCCCGCCGTTCCGGATCTGTCACACACGCACACCCGCCCGATCCACTGGGTGGCCACCGCCACGGCCCTCGCCGCCGTGGTGGCACTCTCCTCGGTCCTTCAGCCGGACGCCGCGACCGCAGCGCAGACCGCCGCCCCCGAGACGAAGAACGCCCCGGCGCACGGCACCCCGCCCGATCCGGCGGCCGTCGCCTTTCCCCTGGAATGCGGTCCGGTCAAGGCAGTCGTGCAGAAGAAGGCCTCCGGCGACCTCGACGGCGACGGCCGGCCCGAGACGGTGGCCGTCGTGCACTGCGACGCGCCCATGGGAACCCCGCCCGACGGGGTGTACGTCATCACGCGGGACGCCGACGGCGGCAAGCCCCGCGTCGTGGCCACCCTCGTGAACCCCGGGGACCGCCGGACGGTCACCGACTTCGCGGTGCGTGGCGGCGCCGTCCGCGCCACGCTTCTCGGCTACTCGTCGGCCGACGTGCCCAGTTGCTGCCCCGACGTCACGGACGACGTGAAGTGGCAGTGGGAGAACGGCGCGTTCGTCCGCGACACGCCGTCCCAGGCGCGGACCGTATGACCCACGGCCCTGCGGCAGATGGTGTGACACATCAGACAGTGGTCACGGAGCGTGCGGATTAAGTCACGGTTCGGTCACTCTGCGTCCGGGCCGTAGACCTCGGCCCTGTCCGAAACGCGACGCACGTGGATGCACTCGCCCGGACACTCCTTGGCGGAGTCGACGACGTCCGTGAGAAGCGGCAAGGGTACGGGCGTTGTCGCTCCCGCGGTCTGGAGAAGCTCGTCGTCCGCGCCCTTGACGTAGGCCAGACCGTCGATGTCCAGCTCGAACACCTCGGGCGCGTACTGGGCGCAGATGCCGTCGCCGGTACACAGGTCCTGGTCGATCCAGACCTCCAGGGCCTCGCCGTCGACTCCGGCCTCCTGCTGCACGCTCATGTCTCCTGCCGTTTCCTGCGTCGAGCCGTTCGGGAATCCGGCCAGCTCTGACGGGTGTTGAACGCTTCGAGCCTACCTCCGGCTGGGTTCCACTCACGTTCCGTGGGTATTCCCCTGGCGTGAGGGAGAGCGCAAGGGTGAAGATCGGACACACCCCGACAGTCTTTGTGATCTAGGGGTTTCAATCGACACCCACCCAGGTAGGGTCTGGAAGCGTCCAGCTCCCCTTGGAGGAGGTGAGGACCGTGGCAGCCCACGACGACGACATGAACCGCGGCATCCGCCCGGGACGCGGGTCCGAGGACCCGGCCGGGCAGGTGGCCTACCTTGAGCAGGAGATCGCCGTCCTGCGACGCAAGCTCGCCGAATCTCCGCGGCACACGAGAATTCTCGAAGAGCGGATTGTCGAGCTGCAGACCAACCTGGCCGGCGTGTCCGCCCAGAACGAGCGACTCGCCGGAACACTGCGCGAGGCCCGAGACCAGATCGTGGCCCTCAAGGAAGAGGTCGACCGGCTGGCCCAGCCACCGGCGGGCTTCGGTGTCTTCCTGCAGGCGAACGAGGACGGTACCGCCGACATCTTCACCGGCGGCCGCAAACTCCGGGTGAACGTCAGCCCGAGCGTCGAGCTCGACGAGCTCCGACGCGGCCAGGAAGTGATGCTCAACGAAGCACTCAACGTGGTCGAGGCCATGGAGTACGAGAGCGTCGGCGACATCGTCACCCTCAAGGAGATCCTCGAGGACGGCGAGCGAGCCCTGGTGCTCGGGCACACCGACGAGGAGCGGGTGGTACGCCTCGCGGAGCCGTTGCGCGGGATCAACATCCGCCCCGGCGACGCGCTCCTGCTCGAACCCCGCTCCGGTTACGTCTACGAGGTCGTTCCCAAGAGCGAGGTCGAGGAACTCGTCCTCGAAGAGGTCCCCGACATCGGCTACGAGCAGATCGGCGGCCTCGGCGGACAGATCGAGGCCATCCGCGACGCGGTCGAGCTCCCCTATCTCTACCCCGACCTGTTCCGGGAGCACGAGCTGCGTCCGCCCAAGGGCGTCCTGCTCTACGGGCCTCCCGGATGCGGCAAGACGCTCATCGCCAAGGCGGTCGCCAATTCGTTGGCCAAGAAGGTCGCCGAGGTGACCGGCCAGGCCGCCGGCAAGAGCTTCTTCCTCAACATCAAGGGTCCCGAGCTGCTCAACAAGTACGTGGGTGAGACCGAGCGGCAGATCCGCCTGGTCTTCCAGCGGGCCCGGGAGAAGGCCAGCGAGGGCACGCCCGTCATCGTCTTCTTCGACGAGATGGAGTCCCTCTTCCGCACCCGCGGTTCCGGTGTCAGCTCGGACGTGGAGAACACCATCGTCCCGCAGCTGCTCGCCGAGATCGACGGTGTGGAGGGCCTGCAGAACGTGGTCGTGATCGGTGCCTCCAACCGTGAGGACATGATCGACCCCGCCATCCTGCGGCCCGGCCGGCTCGACGTGAAGATCAAGATCGAGCGTCCGGACGCCGAAGCGGCCAAGGACATCTTCGGCAAGTACCTCACCGAGCGCCTCCCGCTCCACGTGGACGACCTCACGGAGCACGAGAAGGACAGGTCCGCCACCGTACAGAGCATGATCCAGACCGCGGTGGAACAGATGTACGCCGAATCCGAGGAGAACCGCTTCCTGGAGGTCACCTACGCCAATGGCGACAAGGAAGTCCTCTACTTCAAGGACTTCAATTCCGGCGCCATGATCGAGAACATCGTGGGCCGCGCCAAGAAAATGGCGATCAAGGACTTCCTGGAAGCGAACCAGAAGGGCCTTCGCGTCTCCCACCTCCTCCAGGCCTGCGTGGACGAGTTCAAGGAGAACGAGGACCTGCCCAACACCACCAACCCGGACGACTGGGCCCGGATCTCCGGAAAGAAGGGCGAGCGGATCGTGTACATCCGTACGCTCGTCACCGGAAAGCAGGGCGCGGACACCGGACGCTCCATCGACACGGTGGCGAACACCGGTCAGTACCTGTAAAAGGCGGGGCGGCTGCGGGTGCCCTCAGCGGGTACCCGCAGCCGACTGTTTTCCGGAGCCCCGACTGGAGCAAGGCAATGCCGCAAATGATCTCCCCACCAGCGCAAAGGCGTTCTAGGCTCTTCCGTACCGCCGAGTCGCGCAGTGCGGGGACGGGCACCGCACACGCATCGGAGCGCCAGCGGTACTTGAGCGGCGCCCACGACGGGCGCCGCCGGGCAAGGAGGGCCGCATGACCGTACGGCGAGTAATGGGCATCGAGACGGAGTACGGGATCTCCGTCCCCGGCCACCCGAACGCCAATGCCATGCTCACCTCGTCCCAGATCGTCAACGCCTACGCGGCGGCGATGCACCGGGCCCGCCGGGCCCGCTGGGACTTCGAGGAGGAGAACCCGCTGCGGGACGCGCGGGGCTTCGACCTCGCCCGCGAGTCCGCCGACTCCAGCCAGCTCACCGACGAGGACATCGGCCTGGCCAACGTGATCCTCACCAACGGGGCACGGCTCTACGTCGACCACGCCCACCCCGAGTACAGCGCTCCGGAGGTCACCAATCCGAGGGACGCCGTGCTGTGGGACAAGGCCGGCGAGCGGATCATGGCCGAGGCCGCGGAGCGGGCCGCCCAGCTGCCCGGTGCCCAGCCGATCCACCTCTACAAGAACAACACCGACAACAAGGGCGCCTCCTACGGCACGCACGAGAACTACCTGATGAAGCGGGAGACCGCCTTCTCGGACATCGTGCGCCACCTGACGCCCTTCTTCGTCTCCCGCCAGGTCTTCACCGGCGCCGGCCGCGTCGGCATCGGCCAGGACGGGCACGAGCACGGCTTCCAGCTCAGTCAGCGCGCGGACTACTTCGAGGTCGAGGTCGGCCTGGAGACCACGCTGAAGCGGCCCATCATCAACACGCGCGACGAACCGCACGCGGACGCCGAGAAGTACCGGCGACTGCACGTGATCATCGGCGACGCGAACCTGTCGGAGATCTCGACGTACCTGAAGCTGGGCACGACGGCCCTGGTGCTGTCGATGATCGAGGACGGGTTCATCGCCGTCGACCTGGCCGTGGACCAGCCGGTACGCACCCTCCACCAGGTCTCGCACGACCCGTCGCTGAAGCGCCTGGTCACGCTGCGCAGCGGCCGGACACTGACCGCGGTGCAGCTCCAGATGGAGTACTACGAGCTGGCCCGCAAGTACGTCGAGGAACGGTACGGCGCGGACGTCGACGACCAGACCAAGGACGTGCTGGGGCGCTGGGAGGACACCCTCAACCGGCTCGAGAACGATCCGATGAGCCTGGCGGGCGAGCTGGACTGGGTGGCCAAGCGGGAGCTCATGGAGGGCTACCGCCGCCGGGACGACCTGGACTGGGACGCGGCCCGGCTGCACCTGGTGGACCTCCAGTACGCCGATGTACGGCCCGACAAGGGCCTGTACAACCGTCTGGTGGACCGCGGCCGCATCAAGCGGCTGCTGGACGAGACGGAGGTCGAGCGGGCCCGTACGAAGCCGCCGGAGGACACGCGCGCGTACTTCCGCGGGCGCTGTCTGGAGCAGTACGCGGACGACGTCGCGGCGGCCTCCTGGGACTCGGTGATCTTCGATCTGCCGGGACGGGACTCGCTCCAGCGGGTGCCAACCCTGGAACCGCTTCGCGGAACGCGTAATCACGTCAAGGAGCTCCTGGACCGCTGCCGCACGGCGGAAGACCTGGTCAAGGTCCTTTCCGGCGGGTGAGCGGGCCGAGCGGGTACACGGGAGGAATCGGCCGGACAGGGTGGAAACGCCCGCGTCCGGGAACCATCGAGGTGGCACCCGTACGTTGGAGAAACTGCGGGGCCGATGTCGGACCCGGCTTGTAGGGTCTGATCTTGACCGAGCAACTGTGTCGGGCGAACCGAGCGGGGTGAGGGTTATGGCGACCAAGGACACCGGCGGCGGGCAGCAGAAGGCCACGCGTTCCACGGAGGAGGTCGAGGAGCAGGCGCAGGACGCGCAGGCTTCCGAGGACCTCAAGGAGCGCCAGGAGAAGCTGAACGACGACGTGGACTCCGTCCTGGACGAGATCGACGACGTCCTCGAGGAGAACGCGGAGGACTTCGTGCGGTCCTTCGTGCAGAAGGGTGGCCAGTAGGCCGGCTCGAGGGCCTGCCTCTCCTTCGCTTCGAAGGCCCGAGGGCCGTGTGAGGGGCGGACGAGCAGAACGTGAGGCGTCGCGCGCGGTGCGGTGAGAACCGGGCCGCGCGCGGCCCGAGACGGGGGCCGGGGTGTTCGTTCCGTGGTTCCCGCCGAGTATGTGGATCACTGCCCACAGACGGGTAGGGTCCGTGGCATAGCTGTCGCATACGTGGAAGGAATCGCGTGGAAGCCAACACTCGTAGCACCGGGCGTCTACCAGCTGCCTTCCTGACGCCTGGGTCCTCTTCGTTCATGGACTTCCTCGGTGAGCACCAGCCGGAGATGCTTCCGGGCTACCGGCAGCTGCCGCCGGTGCAGGGCGTCATCGAGGCACCGCACGGCACCACGATCGTGGCGGTCACGTTCCCCGGTGGTGTCGTTCTCGCCGGTGACCGGCGGGCCACCATGGGCAACATGATCGCCCAGCGGGACATCGAGAAGGTCTTCCCGGCCGACGAGTACTCGGCGGTGGGCATCGCCGGCACGGCGGGTCTGGCCGTGGAGATGGTGAAGCTGTTCCAGCTGGAGCTGGAGCACTTCGAGAAGGTCGAGGGCGCGCAGCTGTCCCTGGAGGGCAAGGCGAACCGCCTGTCCACGATGATCCGGTCCAACCTGGGCATGGCGATGCAGGGGCTGGCCGTGGTGCCGCTGTTCGCCGGGTACGACGTGGATCGGGGCAGGGGCCGCATCTTCTCGTACGACGTGACGGGCGGACGCTCCGAGGAGCAAAACTACGCGACCACCGGGTCGGGGTCGATCTTCGCCCGTGGCGCGATGAAGAAGCTCTTCCGCGAGGACCTGACCGAGGAAGAGGCCACGACGCTCGTGGTCCAGGCGCTGTACGACGCGGCAGACGACGACTCGGCGACCGGTGGTCCCGATGTCGCCCGCCGGATCTACCCGATCATCACTGTGATCACCGAGGACGGCTTCCGCCGGCTGAGCGAGGACGAGGGCTCGGCGCTCGCCCGCGCGGTGCTGGAGCGGCGGCTCGAGCAGCCCGAGGGCCCGCGGGCCGCGCTGCTGTAGCGGGTGCTTCCGTGTTGTCAGGTGGTCCAGTGACTTCTCCAGAAAGGGACGGATAACCGGTGTCGACGCCGTTCTATGTCTCACCCCAGCAGGCGATGGCCGACCGGGCGGAGTACGCCCGCAAGGGCATCGCCCGTGGTCGCAGCCTGGTCGTGCTGCAGTACGCCGACGGCATCGTGTTCGTCGGCGAGAACCCGTCCCGTGCGCTGCACAAGTTCAGCGAGATCTACGACCGGATCGGCTTCGCGGCCGCCGGCAAGTACAACGAGTACGAGAACCTGCGGATCGGTGGGGTGCGCTACGCCGACCTGCGCGGTTACACGTACGACCGTGACGACGTGACGGCGCGCGGCCTTGCCAACGTGTACGCCCAGACGCTGGGCACGATCTTCTCCAGCCAGGCCGAGAAGCCGTACGAGGTGGAGCTGGTCGTCGCCGAGGTCGGTGACAACCCCGAGAGTGACCAGATCTACCGGCTGCCGCACGACGGCTCGATCGTGGACGAGCACGGCTCGGTCGCGGTCGGCGGCAACGCCGAGCAGATCAGCGGGTACCTGGACCAGCGGCACCGGGACGGCATGACGCTGGCCGAGGCGCTGAAGCTGGCGGTGCAGTCGCTGTCCCGCGACACGAACGGCAGCGAGCGGGAGATTCCGGCGGAGCGGCTGGAAGTGGCGGTGCTGGACCGCACGCGTCCCCAGAAGCGGAAGTTCAAGCGGATCGTGGGGGCGCAGCTGTCGCGACTGCTGGATTCGGGAGCGGCGGCGGGAGCCGCCGGCACTGACGACCTGCCCCTGCCGGACGAGGACGAGGGCGGGGACAAGGGCGAGGAGTAGCGGACAGCCGCTGCACGGAAGCCTTCGCGCGGCGCCGGGTGCCATGTGCCCCGGCGCTGCTCAGTCTTGCGGTGGCGGTGCCGTGGAGCCCCGTACGACCAGGTGCACCGGGATGTCGCCCTCCTCGGGCGCCCGTCCCTCCATGACCGCCAGCAGGGCGCGCATCCCGCGCTCACCGAAGAGTTCCGCGTCCAGGCGTACGGTCGTCAGCTCCGGGTCGATGGCCGTGGCGAGGCCGAGGTCGTCCAGACCGGTCACCGAGAGGTCGTCGGGAACGCGGAGCCCGGCTCGCCGGGCCGCCTTGTAGGCGCCGGCCGCCAGTTTGTCGTCGTCGCAGACCAGCGCCGTGGGCCGGGGCCCCGGAGCGCCGAGCGCGGCCTCCGTGGCGGTCAGGGCGCCCTCGATGGAGATGGGGGCGCGGACGGTACGGAGGTCGGTGCCGGGGGTGCCGGCCAGCCGTGCCGCCAGTTCGCGGGCGCGTACCTCGAAGGTCCAGGACGGGACGTCCGCCGCGAGGTGGAGGAAGCGGCGGTGGCCCAGGGACAGAAGGTGCTCCGCGACCTGGCGGATGCCATCGGCGATGTCCAGGTTGACCGTCGCGGCGCCGAGACTGCCCTCCGGGTCGCTGTCCAGCATGACCAGGGGGAGCTGGTCGCCCCGGATCGCGCTGAGCGCGTCGGCCGCCATGGAGGACGCGATGACGCCGTCCAGGGCGGCCTGGGCGGAGGCGAACGGGTCCCGGGCCGGGCCGACGCCCTCGGGGGAGGGGTAGAGGACCACTCCGAAGCCGTGCTCGGCGGCCACCCGCGCGGCGCCCGTGTACACCTCCGCGAAGAACTCCGTGGTCAGTGCGGGGACGACCAGCAGCACGGTGCGCGTGCGGCCGAGGCGGAGGTTGCGGGCGGCGAGGTTCGGGCGGTAGCCCAGCTCGTGCGCCGCCTCCCGGACCCGCTGGGCCGTGGGCTCCGACACGCGGCCGCGCCACTTGTCGCCGAGGACCAGGGACACCGCTGCCTGGGAGACGCCTGCGGCCTGGGCGACGTCCCGGCTCGTGGGGCGGGTGCTGCCTCGTGCCACCGTTCGCCTGCGCTTTCGTCTGGACTCGTGAACAGGCGACATGGTACGTATGGCGACGCACGTTATACGTAAAACCTCAGTGGTTGGTTCGGAGAAGGGGGTGGGTCGTGGTCGCCGGGTACCTGGACATTCTTCGGGCGCGGCATGCCGTCAGGCTGCTCGTCGGCACGCTCGTGGGGCGGCTGCCCAACGCCACCGCGGCGATCGCGATCGTGCTGTTCGTGCGGGCCGAGGGCGGCTCGTACAGCCTCGCGGGAGCCCTGGCCGCCGTGTACGGGGTCGCCAACGCCGTCGGACAGCCCGTGCTCGGGCGGCTCGTGGACCTGCACGGGCAGCCGCGGGTGCAGCTGCCGGCCGCCGTGCTGTCGGGCCTGGCCATGGCCGTGTTCGCCTTCGCGGGCACCGGGACGGTCGCGCTCGCCTACGCGGCCGTGGGAGCCGCGGGGCTGTTCACGCCCCCGCTGGAGGGCGGGCTGCGTGCGCTGTGGCCGAGCGTGCTCCGCAAGGAGGACCAGGTGCACACGGCGTACGCCATGGACGCCGTGGCGCAGGAGGTCATGTTCACCGTCGGGCCGCTGCTCGTGACGGTGTGCGTGTCGCTGTGGTCGCCGCTGGTCGCCCTGCTCGTGCTGAACGCGGTGGGTGTGCTGGGCGCCCTGTCCGTGGTGGTGTCGCCCCCCTCGCGCGCGTGGCGGTCGGCGCCGCGCGGGGCGCACTGGCTGGGCGCGCTGCGCTCGTCCGGGCTGCTCGCACTGCTGGGCGCCTTCCTGTTCATCGGGATGGCGCTCGGGTCCATCACCGTCGCCTCCGTGCCGTACGCGGACGAGCACGGCGGCGACGCCGTCTACGGCTGGCTGATGGCCGCCCTGGGGCTCGGGGCGCTGATCGGCGGAGCCGTCTACGGGGCCCGGCAGTGGACCGGCGATCCCGCCCGCCGACTGCGGGTGCTGGTGGCCCTGCTGGCGGTGTGTTACCTGCCCCTGCTCCTGCTGCCGGGCGCCGTCGCCATGGTGCTGCTCACGGTGGTCGCGGGCGTCTTCCTCGCGCCGTGCATCGCCTGTGCGTTCGTCCTCGTCGACCTGCACGCGCCGCGCGGCACGGTGACGGAGGCGTTCTCGTGGCTCGTGACGACGTTCACCGTGGGTGCCTCGGTGGGCACGGGCCTCGCGGGGCCCGTCGTGGAGCACGGCGGGGTGCTGTGGGGGTTCGCGGTGCCCGGGGCGGCCGGGACCGTGTCCCTGCTCGTGCTGGCGTGCACGGGGCGGGTCCTCGCAGCTCCCGCCACGGGAGCGGTGGTTGCGGCTTCATCGGAAAATGATCCAAACCGTGCCGTCGAACCCCGTTTCAGTTCGGGTCATCAGGCGTAATGTTCAGTCATGGACCGCCGCATTTTCGGGCTGGAGAACGAGTACGGCGTCACGTGCACGTTCAGGGGACAGCGCCGCCTGTCGCCTGACGAGGTGGCGCGGTACCTCTTCCGCCGTGTCGTGTCATGGGGCCGCAGCAGCAATGTCTTTCTGCGCAACGGGGCCCGCCTCTATCTCGACGTGGGATCACATCCGGAATACGCCACACCCGAATGTGACAACGTGACCGAACTCGTCACCCACGACAAAGCGGGCGAGCGCATTCTCGAAGGACTCCTGGTGGACGCCGAACGACGCCTGCACGAGGAGGGAATCGCGGGCGACGTCTACCTCTTCAAGAACAACACCGACTCCGCCGGCAACTCCTACGGCTGCCACGAGAATTACCTCGTGGCCCGGCACGGGGAGTTCTCGCGGCTCGCGGACATCCTCATTCCGTTCCTGGTGACCAGGCAGTTGCTGTGCGGCGCCGGCAAGGTGCTGCAGACGCCGCGCGGTGCCGTGTACTGCGTCAGCCAGCGGGCCGAGCACATCTGGGAGGGCGTCTCCTCGGCGACCACCCGCTCCCGTCCCATCATCAACACCCGCGACGAGCCGCACGCCGACGCCGAGCGCTACCGGCGCCTGCACGTCATCGTGGGCGACTCGAACATGTCCGAGACGACCATGCTGCTCAAGGTCGGCGCCACCGACCTGGTGCTGCGCATGATCGAGGCGGGCACGGTGATGCGTGACCTCACCCTGGAGAACCCGATCCGGGCGATCCGCGAGGTCAGCCACGACATCACCGGGCGGCGGAAGGTGCGCCTGGCCAGTGGCCGGGAGGCGTCCGCGCTGGAGGTGCAGCGGGAGTACTACGAGAAGGCCGTGGACTTCTGCGAGCGCCGCGGCATCCGCACCGGCACCGTCGAGCGCGTGCTGGAGCTGTGGGGCCGCACCCTGGACGCGATCGAGGCCGAGGACCTCGACCGCATCGACACCGAGATCGACTGGGTCATGAAGTACAAGCTCCTGGAGCGGTACCGGGCCAAGCACAACATGACCATGTCGAACCCGCGGGTCGCGCAGATAGACCTCGCCTACCACGACATCCACCGCCGTCGTGGCCTGTACTACCTGCTCGAGAAGAAGGGCCAGGCCGCCCGGGTCGCGAACGACCTGAAGATCTTCGAGGGCAAGTCCGTTCCGCCGCAGACCACTCGGGCCCGGCTGCGCGGCGACTTCATCCGACGGGCTCAGGAGCAGCGCCGGGACTTCACCGTCGACTGGGTCCATCTCAAGCTCAACGACCAGGCGCAGCGCACCGTGTTGTGCAAGGACCCGTTCCGTTCGGTGGACGACCGGGTGGAGAAGCTGATCGCCGGAATGTGAGCCGGACGAGGTGAGACACGCGTTTCCGCACGAAAGGGCGGAACGCCACACGGGCACCGTACGTTAGCCGTACGGTGCCCTTCTCACGCCGTAGAGTTGCGCGCACTTCAACAGGACCGACCGATACCGATACGAGGCCCCCACCGTGCGCCGACGCTCACTCCTCATCGCCGTCCCCGCCGGACTGGTCACGCTCGCCGCATGCGGTGACGAAGACTCCGGATCGAGCAACGCCGGCGACAGCGCGACGCCCGAGGCGTCGGGCACGTCGGCACCGCCGCCGCCGAAGATCGTCGACGGTCCGCTGCCGGCGATCACCGCGGGGACGAAGTTCGACGAGAAGCCGACCGTCGCCAAGGGCAGCGGCGAGCCCTCCAAGGACCTCGCGGTCAAGACGGTCATCGCCGGAGGCGGCAAGGCCATCGCCGAGAACGACTTCGTGTCGGCGAACTACCTGGGCCAGATCTGGGAGAGCGCGAAGGTCTTCGACAACTCCTACGACCGCAAGACCCCGCTGGTCATCCAGCTCGCCCAGGGCAGCATCATCGACGGCTGGCGGTACGCGCTCACCGGCAAGAAGACCGGCAGCCGCGTCCAGTTCTCCGTGCCGCCCACCTGGGGGTACGGCGAGCAGGGCAACGAGCAGGCGGGCATCAAGGGTTCCGACACGCTGGTGTTCGTGGTCGACGTGCAGGACACCTTCAACGCCAAGAGCTCCGCCAAGGGCAAGGAAGTCCCCCAGGACGACGCCGCCCTGCCCAAGGTCGGCACCAACACCGACGGCAAGGCGCCCTCCATCGAGCTGCCGAAGGCCGACGCGCTGAAGAAGCTGGTGGCGGAGTACGTCCTCGAAGGCGACGGCGCGGAGGTCGGCGCCCAGGACAGCGTGCTCGTGCAGTACAAGGGCGTGGTCTGGGACGGCGGCAAGGAGTTCGACTCGACGTACGGCAGGAAGCAGCTGACGTCGTTCTCGCTCCAGCAGGTCGTCAAGGGCTGGTCGCAGGGCCTGACCGGCAAGAAGGTCGGCAGCCGCGTCCTCATCGTCATCCCGCCGGACCTGGGGTACGGCGACAGCCCGCCGGAGGGCAGTGGCATCGAGAAGGACTCCACGCTGGTCTTCTCCGTCGACATCCTGGCGAAGATGTGACGCCTCGGAGATGTAAGACTTGGGACGTTGCCTTTCCGCAGACAAGCAGGAGCTGAACACGTGAGCATCGACAAGCCCGAGGTCGACTTCCCGGGCGGCGAGCCCCCGGCGGACCTCGAGATCAAGGACATCTGGGAGGGCGACGGACCGGTTGCGCAGGCCGGTCAGACCGTGACCGTCCACTACGTGGGCGTGACCTTCAGCACGGGCGAGGAGTTCGACGCCAGCTGGAACCGCGGTGCTCCGTTCCGCTTCCCGCTCGGTGGCGGCCGCGTCATCGCGGGCTGGGACCAGGGCGTGCAGGGCATGAAGGTCGGCGGCCGTCGCCAGCTGACCATCCCGGCCCACCTCGCCTACGGCAACCAGAGCCCGACCCCGGCGATCCCGCCCGGCTCGACGCTGATCTTCGTGGTCGATCTGCTCGGAGTCTGATCGACGTTCGAACGGACGCGATCAGAGCCGGTCATCCGGGGTCCATGCCTGTCCGGGCATGGACCCTCGGCTTTTGCCGGGCCACCGCGGAGCGGTACGGTCATCCGTCGTAAGCACCATAGGGAGAAGGGCGTCGATGGCCATTGCCAAGGCCGAGCGGCTGATGAACCTGGCGCTGTGTCTGCTCGGGACGCGGCGGCCACTCAGCAAGCGCGAGCTGCGCGACTCCATCGAGGCTTATGTCGAGGCCTCCAGGCCCGGGCAGGGCGCGGCGGGCTCCGACGACTCCTTCAACCGCATGTTCGAGCGGGACAAGGACGACCTGCGGGAACTCGGTCTCGTCATCGAGACCGTCGAGAGCCTCGACGGCGAGGTCGGCTACCTGGCCCGCCGCGACAGCAACCGCCTGCCCCCGATCACCCTGGACGCCGAGGAGGCCGCCGCGCTCGGGCTCGCCGCCAAGGTGTGGCAGCAGGCCCGGCTGGCCGGTGCCGCGAGCGGCGCGCTGCAGAAGCTGCGCGCGGCGGGGCTGCCGGAGGACGTCGACCCGTACGAGGCGCACAGTGCGCTGGAGCCGCGCATCCCCGTGCACGAGGCCGCGTTCGAGCCGCTGATGCTGGCCTGCCGCGACCGCCGGCCGGTCGTCTTCGACTACCGCAAGGCCAACGCCGCCCAGCCCGAGCCCCGGCACGTGGAGCCCTGGGCGCTGGAGTGCTGGCGCGGGCACTGGTACCTGGCCGGCTTCGACCGCGACCGCGGTGCCGAGCGGGTCTTCCGGCTGTCCCGGATCACGGGCCGGGTGCGCTCGCGCGGCGCGCGGTTCACCGCACCCGTCCCCGACGTCGTCACCGTCCGTGAGACGGTCGCGAGCTGGGCGGGGGAGACCGCCGACCGCTCCGCCCTGATCCGGCTGCGTACGGGGGCGGGATACCCCCTCAGGGCGAAGGCCACCGGGGTCCGGGAACTCGATGGCGGCTGGGACGAGTTGGAGATTCCGTACGGGCACGGCCTGGACGCCTGGCTGGTTGAGTTCGGGCCGGACGTGGTGGTGCTGGAGCCCGCGGAGTTGCGTGCGGACGTGGTGGACCGGCTGCGTGCCGTCGCCAAGGGCTGAGGGGGAACGGACAACACAGTGGCAGGCAAACCGGTCAGGCCAGTGAACGCCATCGACCAGACCCGACGGATGCTGTCCCTGGTGACGTATCTGCGGGAGCGCCCCGGCGCCCGGGTCGAGGACGTCGCGCGCGCCTTCGGCATCACCGAGGACGAGCTGGTCTCCGACCTCGACGTGCTGCCCATGTGCGGCACCAGCTTCCGCGGCGGCGATCTGCTCGACATCGACACCGACGGCGAGCGCATCTGGTGGCACAACCCGGCCGCCCTCGGCGCGGACGCCGCCGAGCCGCTGCGGCTGGCCGCCGACGAGGCCACCGCGCTGCTCGTCGCGGCCCGGGCCGTGGCGACCCTGCCCGGCCTGCGGGAGAGCGACCGGCAGGCGCTGCTGCGGGCGACCGCCAAGGTGGAGACCTCGGCCGGCGAGGCCGCGGGCGCCAGTTCCCGCCTCTCCGTCACCTTCGAGTCCGAGGGCGGCGTCTTCGCCGACGTCGACCGGGCGATCTCGGAGCGCCGCCGGCTGTGGATCCGCTACTACTCACCGGCCCGCGACGAGGTCACCGAGCGCGAGATCGACCCCATCCGCCTGGTCAGCGTCGGGCACACGTACGTGGAGGCCTGGTGCCGCCGCTCCGAGGCGCGGCGCACCTTCCGGCTCGACCGGGTCGCCGAGATCCGCATCCTGGACGAGCCGTCCGCGCCGCCCGAGGTGGAACTGCGGGACCTGTCGGAGGGGCTGGTGCAGCCCGCCGCCGAGGATCCTGAGGTCGTCGTGGAGGTCGGCCCGGGCGGGCGCTGGGTCGCCGAGTACTACCCGCACGACAGCGCGGACGAGCTCGCCGACGGCGGGCTGCGCATCACGCTGCGCACCCCCGACCCCGCGTCCCTGCGGCGGCTGGCGCTGCGGCTCGGGCGGGACGGCCGCATCGTCTCCCCGCCCGAGCTCGCCGACAGTGCCCGGCGGGCGGCCCGCGAGGCGCTGGCGGCGTACGACGGCATCGAGGCGCGCGGGGTGCACGGGGGGCCGGACGAGGGACGGCACGGGCACGACAGGCAGGAGCGAGGACTGTGAGCGAGTCCGTGGGGCCAGGTGCGCCGGGCATGACGGCGGCGTCCGCGTTCGCCGGCATGAGACGCGTGTCTCCGGTGGTGTTCAAGGCGGGCTGCCCGGACTGCCGGGGCCGCTTCGAGCTCGCCGCGAGCGCCCTGCGGCTCGCCATCGGCGCCACGAGCCGCACCACGTTCTACTCGTTCACCTGCCCCGAGTGCGGGTCCGCCGTGCGCAAGCCGGCGGGGGAGCGGGTCGTGGAGCTGCTCACCGGCGGCGGGGTCAGCACCCTGCGGCTGCACTCCACCGTCTAGGCTCGGCGTCATGTTCTGGCCGATGTTCGCGGTTGCCGTGGGTTTTCTGGGTCTCGCCGTTCTCGCGGTGTTCGCCGTGAAGGTGTTCGTGGAGGCACAGCGCCTGGGCCGGCAGGTGACGGACTCCGCCGACCGGATCAGCCGGGCGGCGGAGGACCTGGAGCGGGCGACCGGGAGCGCCGCACGCGCCGTGGACGCCCTGTGAACAGCTGAACGCCGCCGCGGACCGTCCCGAGTGACCCGACGGACTCGTGTGAGTTGCGTTTTGGGGCACTTCGCCCTGTCACCCCACAGGCCCCTGAAGGTACGCTGCTGGTCGCGGCCCGGAAAACGAGGCCCGGTCGCGGACGGGAGTACGCACGGGGATTGCCTCACGTTTACCCCTGAGCGTTACGATCGCTGCACAAGACGATCGATCGGACACATGTCCGACCGGTCGGACAGCATCCCCACCCAGCCGCCTCGGTGAGAAGGTAAAGACTTATGTTCGGAAGGCTCGGAGCCCCCGAGATCATTCTCATCCTCGTCGTCATCATCCTGCTGTTCGGCGCGAAGAAGCTTCCGGACATGGCGCGCTCGCTCGGCAAGTCGGCGCGCATCCTCAAGAGCGAGGCCAAGGCGATGAAGAGCGAGAGCAAGTCCGACGACTCCGCTCCCGCCGACCCGCCGAACCCCGAGCAGGCCGCGGCGAAGCGCACCATCCAGGCCGCCCCCGGCGACGTGACCAGCTCCCGTCCGGTCACCGAGCCGACGGACACGACCAAGCGCTGACGCAGGGCCGGTGACCTCCGGCCCGCCGCACGAGATGGGAACGTGGGTTGCTGAAGCCTGCCCGCAACATGGAGAAGGATCCCGAGGGGCGGATGCCCCTCGCGGAGCACCTTCGTGAGCTCCGCAACCGGCTCGCGAAGGCGCTGCTGGCCATCGTCGCCGTCACGGTCGTCGCCGCCTTCTTCTACGAGGAGATCATCAACGTCCTCACGGAGCCGATCCTCGAGTCGATCGGCTGTGAGAAGTCGTTCGCGGAGCTGGCCCAGTCGGAGGCCGGCTCGGAGCCGTGCGCGCAGATCACCCTCAACGGTCTGCTCGGCCCCTTCACCCTGGCTCTGAAGGTGTCCCTGACGGCCGGCATCGTGCTGGCCTCCCCGGTCTGGCTCTACCAGCTGTGGGCGTTCGTCGCCCCGGGCCTGCACAAGAGCGAGAAGAAGTACGCCTACGCGTTCGTCGCCACCGGCGCGCCGCTCTTCCTCATCGGTGCCTACTTCGCCTACGCGGTGCTGCCCACCTCGGCGAAGGTGCTGATCGAGTTCACGCCGAGCAACGTCGACAACCTGCTGCCGCTGGACGAGCTGCTCGACCTTGTCACCCGCATGGTGATCGTCTTCGGTCTCTCCTTCGAGCTGCCCCTGCTGCTGGTCATGCTCAATCTCACCGGAGTGCTGACCGGCAAGCGGATGCTCGGCTGGTGGCGCGCCATGATCATGGGCATCACGCTGTTCGCGGCCATCGCCACGCCGAGCACCGACCCCCTGACGATGGTCATGCTGGCCGGGCCGATCTGGGTGCTGTACTTCGCCGCGGTCACCATCTCCCTGCTGAACGACCGCCGAAGGGCCCGTCGCGAGGCACTGGAGCCCGACGACGACGAGGCGTCCGAGCTGGACCTCACGCCCGACGCCATCGGCGAGATCGAACCCGTCACCACGGCCCGCGCGCTGCCCGAGCAGACGACGAAGGACCGGGTCAACGGCTACGACGACGTGACCTGAGGACCGGCGGGGCGGCGGAAGCTCCACACGATCCCGCACGGGACCGATCCCGATAATGATCGTCCTGTTGTCAGTGCGGCCCGGTACGCTCGAAAGCACGATGACAGAGGATCTCTCACCGGCCGAGCGGTACGCGGCAGCCCGCCAGCGCGCTGTCGAGCAGGCCACCGCGCTCGCCTCCTTCCGCGAGATGTACGACTTCGGCCTCGACCCCTTCCAGATCGAGGCCTGCCAGGCACTCGAGGCGGGCAAGGGCGTGCTGGTGGCCGCGCCCACCGGCTCCGGCAAGACGATCGTCGGCGAGTTCGCCGTCCACCTCGCCCTCCAACAGGGCAAGAAGTGCTTCTACACGACGCCCATCAAGGCGCTGTCGAACCAGAAGTACGCAGACCTGTGCCGCCGCTACGGCGCGGACAAGGTGGGCCTGCTCACCGGCGACAACAGCGTGAACTCCGACGCCCCGGTGGTCGTGATGACCACCGAGGTCCTGCGGAACATGCTGTACGCCGGCTCCCAGACCCTCCTCGGCCTCGGCTACGTGGTCATGGACGAGGTGCACTACCTCTCCGACCGCTTCCGCGGCGCCGTGTGGGAGGAGGTGATCATCCACCTCCCCGAATCCGTGACCCTGGTGTCACTGTCGGCCACCGTGTCGAACGCGGAGGAGTTCGGCGACTGGCTCGACACCGTGCGCGGCCACACCGAGGTGATCGTCTCCGAGCACCGGCCGGTGCCGCTGTTCCAGCACGTGCTGGCCGGGCGCCGGATGTACGACCTGTTCGAGGAGGGCGAGGGCCAGAAGAAGGCCGTCAACCCCGACCTCACGCGCATGGCGCGCCTGGAGGCGAGCCGCCCGTCCTACCAGGACCGCAGACGCGGCCGTGCCATGAAGGAGGCCGACCGGGAGCGCGAGCGCCGGCAGCGCTCCCGCGTCTGGACGCCGGGCCGGCCCGAGGTCATCGAGCGCCTGGACTCCGAGGGGCTGCTGCCCGCGATCACCTTCATCTTCAGCCGCGCCGCCTGCGAGGCCGCCGTCCAGCAGTGCCTGTACGCGGGCCTCAGGCTCAACGACGAGGACGCGCGGGAGCGGGTGCGCTCCCTGGTCGAGGAGCGCACGTCCTCCATCCCGACCGAGGACCTGCACGTCCTGGGCTACTACGAGTGGCTGGAGGGCCTGGAGCGCGGCATCGCCGCCCACCACGCGGGCATGCTGCCGACGTTCAAGGAGGTCGTCGAGGAGCTCTTCGTACGCGGACTGGTCAAGGCCGTCTTCGCGACCGAGACCCTCGCCCTCGGCATCAACATGCCCGCCCGCTCGGTGGTGCTGGAGAAGCTCGTCAAGTGGAACGGCGAGCAGCACGCCGACATCACCCCCGGCGAGTACACCCAGCTCACCGGCCGGGCCGGCCGGCGCGGCATCGACGTCGAGGGCCACGCCGTGGTGCTGTGGCAGCGCGGCATGAACCCCGAGCACCTCGCGGGACTGGCCGGTACGCGCACGTACCCGCTGCGCTCCAGCTTCAGGCCGTCGTACAACATGGCGGTCAACCTGGTCGAGCAGTTCGGCCGGCACCGTTCGCGGGAGCTGCTGGAGACCTCCTTCGCGCAGTTCCAGGCGGACAAGTCGGTCGTCGGCATCTCCCGGCAGGTGCAGCGCAACGAGGAGGGGCTGGAGGGCTACCAGGCCTCCATGACCTGCCACCTCGGCGACTTCGAGGAGTACGCGCGGCTGCGCCGCGAGCTGAAGGACCGGGAGACCGAGCTGGCCCGGCAGGGCGCCAACCAGCGCCGCGCCGAGGCCGCCGTGGCCCTGGAGAAGCTGAAGCCGGGCGACGTCATCCACGTGCCGACCGGCAAGTACGCGGGCCTGGCCCTGGTGCTGGACCCGGGCCTGCCCGCCGGCCGGTCCAACGGCCACCGCGGCTTCGAGCACCACGACGGGCCCCGCCCGCTGGTGCTGACCGCCGAACGGCAGGTCAAACGGTTGGCGTCGATGGACTTCCCGGTGCCGGTCGAGGCGCTGGAGCGGATGCGCGTCCCGAAGACCTTCAACCCGCGCTCACCCCAGTCCCGCCGTGACCTCGCCTCCGCGCTGCGCACCAAGGCCGGGCACATCCCGCCGGAGCGGGCCCGCAAGAAGCGCTCGCAGGCCGCCGACGACCGGGAGATCGCCCGGCTGCGCAAGGACATCCGCGCCCACCCCTGCCACGGCTGCGACGACCGCGAGGACCACGCCCGCTGGGCCGAGCGCTACCACCGGCTGCTGCGCGACACCTCGCAGCTGGAGCGCCGGATCGAGGGCCGGACGAACACCATCGCCCGTACCTTCGACCGGATCGTCGCCCTGCTGACGGAGCTGGACTACCTGCGCGGCGACGAGGTCACCGAGCACGGCAAGCGCCTCGCCCGGCTCTACGGCGAACTGGACCTGCTCGCCAGCGAGTGCCTGCGCGAGGGCGTCTGGGAAGGCCTCTCCCCGGCCGAGCTGGCCGCCTGCGTCTCCGCGCTGGTCTTCGAGTCCCGGGCCGCCGACGACGCGATGGCGCCGAAGCTGCCCTCGGGCAAGGCCAAGGCCGCGCTCGGTGAGACGGTCCGCATCTGGGGCCGGCTCGACGCCCTGGAGGAGGACTTCCGGATCAGCCAGACCGAGGGCGTCGGCCAGCGCGAGCCCGACCTCGGCTTCGCCTGGGCCGCGTACATGTGGGCGTCCGGCAAGGGCCTCGACGAGGTGCTGCGCGAGGTGGAGATGCCCGCCGGCGACTTCGTGCGCTGGTGCAAGCAGGTCATCGACGTCCTCGGCCAGATCTCCGCCGCCGCGCCCGCCGCGGGCTCGACGGTCCCGAAGAACGCGCGCAAGGCGGTCGACGAACTGCTGCGCGGGGTGGTCGCCTACTCGTCCGTGGGCTAGCCCCCGCAGCTCGGAGGCCCGGCGGTGTTCCGCCGGGCCTCCGAGCGTTTCGAGGTGCCTTCGGCGCCTCTTTCCCTCGTCTTCCCCTCGTCCTGCCCTCGCCTTTCCCTCATCACGGTGAGTGAGTTTCGTATGTCCGGTTGCGATTACGCAATGTGTTCGAACGACTCCCCGGCGTGCAAATGGGCCCGAGACTACTCCAGTCCCAGTGCCCGTTTCAGGTGCTTGCTGAATATGACACGGCGATGATCCCCTCGGACTAAGCTCGCCCGCAGCGCACCGAGTTGAGGTGTAATCGCGCGCTTGTTCCCAATGCGCCGATGATCCCGACAACTCCCAGAGATACCCCGCTGCAAGCTCCCCCATCCCAGCCGATTCGTTTTCAGAGGGCCTACATGGTGAGTGTTGATTCCCCTCCAGGTCGCCGTGAACTTCCCTACGCGCGAACGCTGTTGCTGCCGGCCATACTGATGGCCGCGGCCACCGGGGCCGCCGTCGCCCTGGTGACGGAACCGGCCCGGCTCGCCGTCGGCCTGTGCGGTGCCGTCGCCACCCTGCTGGTGATCACCGCGGCTGCCGAAGCGGTACGCCGCGGCCGTGCGCTACGGGTCCTGCGTGCCGAGCACGCCCGTCACAGCGCGTATCTGGAACGCCGGGCCGCGAGCCACCACGAGGAGATGGTTCATCTCGGCGGCGTCGTCCTGCCCGACATCCTGGACTTCATGCGCCACGGGAGCACGCCCGAAGAGGTGATGCGCCGCCTCGCAGAGATCAATCCGGCCTACACCGAACTCGGCGAGCCGCAGCGCAAGATGATCCGGATGGTGTGCGACATCGTCGACCACCAGGACTCCATGCGCGAATCCGCCGAACGCTCCTTCGTCGACATCGCCCGCCGCGTCCAGGCGATCGTCCACCAGCAGAACAAGGAACTCCGCGAGATGGAGGAGGACCACGGGCGCAACCCCGAGGTCTTCGACGACCTCCTGCGCATCGACCACGGCACCGCCCTGATCGGCCGCCTCGCCGACTCGATCTCCGTCATCGGCGGCGGCCGGCCCGGACGCCAGTGGCCCAAGCCGGTCGCGCTCTACAGCGTGCTGCGCGGCGCCATGTCCCGGATCCTGCAGTACCGCCGGATCAAACTGGACTCCATCGCCAAGGTCAACATCAAGGGCACCGCGGTCGAGCAGGTCATCCACGCCGCGGCGGAACTCCTCGACAACGCCACCCGCTACTCGCCGCCGGGATCGAAGGTGCACGTCACCGCGACCGAGGTGCAGAGCGGTGTCTGCATCGAGATCGAGGACGCCGGCGTCAGCCTCAGTGAGGAGTCCCGTGCCCGCATCGAGGGGCTGCTGGAGCACGCCAAGCGCGGCACCGACGTGCAGGACCTCGCCCACCACCCGCGCCTGGGCCTGTCCGTCGTAGGCCGCCTGTGCACGCAGTACGGCATGGACGTGTCCCTGCGGGCCTCCGCCTATGGCGGTGTGCGGGCCATCCTCATCGTGCCCAGCAAGATGATGACCACCGAGCCCGGCGTCGGCCTCGCCCACGGCATCGGCGCCGCGTCGATCCCCCAGCCGGGCCCCGATGCCCTTCCCGGCCCCGAGCGTCCGCCCAAGAAGCGCCGCCCCACCAGCCCCCGCATCCCGGACTCGGTCCTCCTGGAAGAGGACCGTCCCGAGGTGACCGAGTGGACGGCGGGCGGCCTCCCGCAGCGCCGCAGCCGGGTCAAGATGCCGCTCAGCCAGCGCCTCGCCGAACAGGCGAAGTGGGAGCGGGAGGACGCCGAGCGCGAGGCCCGCCAGGCCGCCGAGCGCGCCCGCAACGGCTACCCGGTGGCCACAGCCCCGGAACCCGAGCCGGAGAAGGACCAGGGGCTCCCGCCGGGGCACTTCATCGGGGCCTTCTGGGAGGGCCTCAAGCAGCACTCGGGCAGCACCCAGGCCCACCAGCAGTCCAGCAGCAACGAGCCGGCCCACGCCCCGGCAGACGACGAGGGGAACCTCAAGTGATCGAGCAGCAAGGCAAGTTCGACTGGATGCTCCAGGATCTCTACGACGGCGTCCCGGGCATCGAGATGATCGTGGTGCTCTCCGCCGACGGCCTGCGCATCGCCCGCTACTCCGGGGACCCGGACGCCGCCGACCGGGTCGCCGCGGCCTGCGCGGGCCTGCAGAGCCTGGCGAGTGCCGTCAGCCAGGAGATCCCGACCAGCGACGGCGACATGAAGATGGTCCTCATCGAGATGAACGGCGGCTACTTCTACCTGATGGCCGCCGGGCCCAACGCCTACCTGGCCGTGCTCTCCGACGTCTGCTGCGAGCCCGGCCGGATGGGTCTCAGCATGGCCGATCTGGTCGCCCGTATCGGACCCCATCTCACCAGTCCCGCCCGGCGCAGCGGGCAGACCGTATGACTCCTCCCCAGCGCCAGAGGCGATCTCCCGGGCAGGAGCCGTCCGCCACGACTCCCTCTGCCGAACCGGCCCGCAAGGACGACGGGACCCCCAACCCCGAGCGGCTGTTCGTCATCGGCGGGGAAGGCGGCGGTGAGCGCGCCGACATCGACCTGGTCACCCTGATCGTGGCCCGCGCCGACCCGCCGGCGTCCGCCACACCGGAACAGGCCGCCCTGCTGCGGCTGTGCGCCGCACCCCTGTCCGCAGCCGAGCTGTCGGCCTACCTGAGCCTGCCGTTCAGTGTGGTGACCGTGCTGCTCACCGACCTGCTGGCGGCGGAACTGGTGCACGCCCGCGCCCCGGTCGTCCGCCAGCAGGTCGCCGACCGAAACCTCCTCGAAGCGGTGATGCATGGACTTCAAAAGCTCTGACACGATCCCGGGCCCACGGACCGAGGACCGGCTGCCGCACACGGCCGAGGCGGCCGTGAAAATCGTCATCGTGGGCGGCTTCGGGGTCGGCAAGACCACCATGGTCGGCTCGGTCAGCGAGATCAGACCGCTGACCACCGAGGAGACCATGACCCAGGCCGGCATCGGGGTCGACGACAACTTCGGTTCCGCCTCCAAGACGGCCACCACCGTGGCCATGGACTTCGGCCGCATCAGCATCACCGACCAACTGGTGCTGTACCTCTTCGGCACCCCCGGCCAGGAGCGCTTCTGGTTCCTGTGGAACGGCCTGTTCGAGGGCGCGCTCGGCGCGGTGGTACTCGTCGACACCCGCCGCCTGGACGTCAGCTTCGACGTCATGGGGCGCTTGGAGGAGCGCGGTGTGCCGTTCGTGGTCGCCGTCAACACCTTCCCCGACGCGCCCCGTTACCCCGTCGAGGAACTGCGGGCCGCGCTCGACCTGACCGAGGAGATCCCCATCCTCGACTGCGACGTGCGGCGCCGGGCCTCCAGCCGGGACGTCCTGCTGACACTGACGCGCTTCCTGCACTCCATCGCCATGAAGGGCGCGCTCAGCTGACCCGGCGCGGCCGACCGATCTCCTTGAACCCGCGAACCCACACCCCTGACCCACACTTCTGTTGCGGAGCGACACTGTGACGCCTGAACGCCACTCCCTGACCGGAACGGGCGACCCCCTGCTCGAACCGCCGCCCGGCTGCCCCGCGCACGGCCTCGGACCGGGCGGTCTGCACCGGCTGCACCAGGCGGACGACCTGGAAGAGCTGTACGAGAAGCTGCGCGAGCAGCACGGACCGGTGGCGCCGGCGCTGCTCCACGACGACGTACCGATGTGGGTGGTCCTCGGACACGCCGAGAACCTGCACATGGTGAGCACGCCCGCACAGTTCTGCCGCGACAGCCGTATCTGGACGCCGCTCAACGAGGGCATGGTCAAGCCCGACCACCCGCTGATGCCGCACATCGCCTGGCAGCCCATCTGCTCCCACGCCGAGGGAGACGAGCACAAGCGGTTGCGCGGCGCGGTCACCAGCGCCATGTCCGACATCGACTACCGCGAACTGCGCCGCCACATCAAGCGGTACACCCAGCGCCACGTCAACCGGTTCTGCGAGGAGGGCCGCGCCGACCTCGTCGGCCAGTTCGCCGAGCACCTGCCGATGGGCGTGATGTGCCACCTCCTCGGCATGCCGGACGAGTACAACGACCGGATGGTGGAGGCCGCCCGCGACACGCTCAAGGGCACCGAGACGGCGATCGCCAGCCACGCCTACGTCATGGACGCCCTGGACCGCCTCACCACCACCCGCCGGGCCAACCCGGAGGACGACATCGCCGGCCGCCTCGTCACCCACCCGGCCGGGCTCAGCGACGACGAGGTCAGGGAGCACCTGCGGGTGGTCCTGCTGGCCGCCTACGAGGCGACCGTCAACCTCATCGGCAACGTGCTGCGCGTGGTGCTCACCGACCCGGGCTTCCGCGCCCAGCTCAGCGGCGGCCAGATGACGGTGCCCGAGGCGGTCGAGCAGTCTCTGTGGGACGAGCCGCCGTTCAGTACCGTCTTCGCCTACTTCGCCAAGCAGGAGACCGAACTGGGCGGTCAGCGCATCCGCGCGGGCGACGGCCTGCTGCTCGGCATCGCGCCGGGCAACGTCGACCCGCGCATCCGTCCCGACCTGGACGCGAGCATGCAGGGCAACCGTGCCCACCTCGCCTTCGGCGGCGGCCCGCACGAGTGCCCCGGCCAGGACATCGGGCGTGCCATCGCCGACGCCGGGATCGACGCGCTGCTGATGCGGCTGCCGGACGTCCAGCTCGCCGTCGACGAGGACGAACTGCGCTGGCGGTCGTCGATCGCGTCCCGGCACCTGGTGGAGCTGCCGGTGTACTTCGAGCCCAAGGCGCAGCAGGACATCAGGCAGGAGCCGAGCCACGCCCCCGCCCCGGAGCGGCGCACCGCCTGGCACGTCGGCATCCCCCGGCCGGAACAGCGGCCCGAGCCGCAGGTCCGGTCGCACCCGCCGGTGTCGGTGCCGGCCGCGCAGCCCCAGCCGGTGCCGGAGCAGCCACGCCCCCGTGGTGCCTGGCAGCGCTTCCTGCTCTGGTGGCGCGGCTACTGACGGCCGACGGCCCAGTCCTCGTACGCCGTCCAGGCGCCGAGGGACCGTCCGCTGCGGAAGCGGTGCTCCCGCCCCGTGACCGGATCGGTGAACCCCAGCTCCCGCGCCAGCAGTTGCAGCGGGCGCCGGAAGTCGCCGGCCGGCACGGGGGCGGTCACCTCGGGGTAGAGGGGATCGCCGAGGATCGGCACGCCGAGCGCGGTCATGTGGACGCGCAGCTGGTGGGTCTGGCCGGTGCCGGGCACCAGCCGGTACCGGCCCAGCTCGCGCTCCGGGCCCGGGCGGCGCTCGATCAGCTCGACGCGGCTCACGGCGTTCGGCGCGCCCTCGATCTCCTGGGCGGCCAGCACCCCGCGTTCCTTGAGGATCCGGCTGCGCACGGTCCGGGGGAGGACGAGCTCAGGATCGTACGGGGCGACGGCCTCGTACTTCTTGCGCACCAGCCGGTCGCGGAACAAGCCCTGGTACGCGCCGCGCTCCTCGGGGCGCACCGTGAACAGGACCAGCCCGGCGGTGAGCCGGTCCAGGCGGTGAGCGGCGCCGAGCGCCGGGATGTCCAGCTCCCGGCGCAGCCGTGCCAGCGCGGTCTCGGTGACGTGGCCGCCGCGCGGGGTGGTGGCCAGGAAGTGCGGCTTGTCGGCGACGACGATGTGCTCGTCGCGGTACACGATCTCCAGCGGGAAGGGCACCGGTACCTCGGCGGGCAGCTCGCGGTGGAACCACACGAACATGCCGGGCTCGTACGGCGCGTCTTCCGGTACGGCCCGTCCGTCCACCCCGACGAACAGCCCGGCGTCGAACATGCCGTCGACCACGTCGGTGCCCGCGCGGGCCAGCCGCTCCGTCAGGTGTTCCCGCACGGTGGACCACGGCCCGTCGGCGGGCAGCCGCACCCGCACCGCGTCGATCCCGTCGCGCTGCGGGAGCGGCGAGGGTGGGGGAGGGGTCCGGCGTCTCATCGCCTGCCAGCGTACGAGGCGGTGGCCGGTGCCGGAAAACCGCTGGGCCGCCGAACGGCGGAGTTGGCAGGATGCGGCCCATGCCCCACCTGACGCGCCCGGTCCTTCCCGCGGGTTCTCTCTCCCGTACGCCGCAGCCCACATTCCCCACCGGCGACGGGCTGGTGCTGCGCCCCTGGCGCACCGAGGACGCGCCCGCCGTGCACGCGGCCTTCCAGGACCCGGTGATGCACCAGTGGCACATCCGCGCCGCCGACTCCGAGGAGGAGGTGCGCGGTTGGATCACCGAGTGGCAGCAGGGCTGGGCCGATGAGCGCAACGTCCAGTGGGCCGTCGCCGACGAGGGAGACGACCGGCTCCTGGGCAGGGTCGCCCTCCGCGAGGTCATGCTCGGCGACGGGGTGGCCGAGGTCGCCTACTGGACCACGGCGGCGGCTCGCGGCCGGGGCGTCGCCGCCCGCGCCACGAACGCGCTCGCCCGCTGGGCCCTGGACGAGATCGGCTTCCAGCGACTGGGACTCTCCCACTCCGTCGCCAACGAGGCCTCCTGCCGGGTCGCCCTCAAGGCACGCTTCGCCCCGGAGGGCACCAAGCGCAGCGCCCTCCTCCACTCCGACGGCTGGCACGACATGCACCTGCACGCACGCGTACGCGGCGACTGAGCCGCGCCCTCGCCGGCCCGATGCGGGCGGCACGCAGTGGGTGTGGCGGCGCCGAGGCGGCGCTGCGCGCTGTACGCGGGGAGCGCGGCGGCCCGGGCCGGCGGCACATCGCGCCGCCCGGTGCGCGGTCGTGGCCGCGCCGTGCACGGAGTGCCGGGGCGGGGCGCGCCATGGCCGGCCCAGTGCGCGGAGTCCCGCGGCGTGACCGGTGTGGCGAGGTGCCGTGGGCCCGCTGTGCGCGATGCCGCGCGGGTGTGTGCGGCGGGTGGACCGAGGTGCGGGCTCGGTCACGCGGCCGGTGGGTGGTGCGGTGCGTGGGGTGGGTGGCCGTGCGGCGCCATGTCCCGTGTGGCGGTGCGCCGGCCGGGGTGTGCACTGAACGGGGCGGTGGCCGCGGGCCCAGTCACGCGGCCGGGGCGGTGCTCTCCTGTTCTGCTTCGATGCGTGCGTTCCACTCCCGCTTCGAGGCCTGCCAGCCGTCCTCGTTGTGGCCGAGGCGCCAGTACCCGGAGATGGAGAGGTCCTCGCGGGGGATCTCGCGTTCCACCCGGAGGAGCCCCCGCAGTTCCTTCACGCAGGCCGCCTCGCCGTGCACGAAGGCGTGCACCCGGCCCTCGGGGAAGTCCAGGCCGCGCAGGGCCTCGACCAGGGCCCGGCCCACCGGACGGCCGCCGCGGTGCAGCCAGACGACCTCCACGTCGGAGTCGATCTTCTGCTCCTCCTCGGGCCCGTCGACCTCGATGAAGGCGAAGGCGCGGGCGCCGTCGGGCAGGGCCTCCAGGGACCGGGCGATGGCGGGCAGCGCGCTCTCGTCACCGGCGAGCAGGTGCCAGTCGGCGGCGGGGTCGGGGGCGTAGGCGCCGCCGGGGCCCATGAAGCGGACGGTCTCGCCCGGCTGGACACGCTTCGCCCAGGGGCCGGCCAGACCCTCGTCGCCGTGGATCACGAAGTCCAGGGTCAGCTCCCGGAGCTCGGCGTCCCAGTGCCGCACCGTGTACGTGCGGGTCACCGGCCACTGGTCGCGGGGGAACTCCTCGCGGATCCGTTCCATGTCGAAGGGCTCCGGGTAGGTCGCGCCCCCGGCGGGGAACAGCAGCTTCACGTAGTGGTCGGTGCAGGTGTCCGCCGGCAGCCCGGCGAGTTCCTCACCGCCGAGCACCACACGCTGCATGTGCGGTGTCAGCCGCTCGGTGCGGACGACCTGTGCGGTGTGCGGCTTGCGCGGCTTGCGTCCCGGACGGTCTGCCATGTCGGCCTCCCTGCTCCCTGCGTGAGGGTTCCCTGACTTAGGTATACCTAAGTTAGCATCCTCGTGTGCGCCAAGTACGGCTTCCCCTCGGCAGGGCTCCGATGCGCCGCGCGAACAAAGCCCGCCCGGGCCGCACGGCTCAGGCGGTGAGCGTCGCCAGCAGCCGCTGCAGTGATCCGCCCAGACCCCAGCGGGCCGCCAGTCCGTCCAGCGTCGCGGTGTCGCGCGGGGCGTGCGGCAGCGCGGTGCCGACGTCCGGCAGCGGGACGTCGTCGGCCACCCGGACGACCTTCGGGGCGACCGCGAGGTACGGCGCGGCCTCGGTCAGCCGCTTGCGCTGCGAGGGCGTGAGCTTCGCCCGCGGGTCGTCGACGGCGGCCAGGATCCCGGCCAGGTCCCCGAACTCGGCGAGCAGCTTGGCCGCCGTCTTCTCGCCGATGCCCGCCACGCCCGGCAGGCCGTCGCTCGGGTCGCCCCGCAGCAGCGCCAGATCGGCGTACCCGCGGCCGTCGACGCCGTACTTCTCGCGCAGTGCCGCCTCGTCGGTGAGGGCGAGGGTGCCGACGCCCTTGATCGGATAGAGGACGCGCACGCCACGGGCGTCGTCGACGAGCTGGTAGAGGTCCCGGTCGCCGGTGACGATGTCGACCGGGCCCGTCGCCCGCGCCGTGTACGTGCCGATGACGTCGTCCGCCTCGTACCCGGCCACGCCGACGCGGGCGATGCCGAGCGCGTCGAGGACGGCCTCGATGACCGGCACCTGCGGGGAGAGCGTGTCGGGCACCTCCTCGGTGTCCGGGCCCGCCGGGCGCTCCTCGGCGACGCGGTGCGCCTTGTAGGAGGGGATCAGCTCCACGCGCCAGTGCGGGCGCCAGTCGGCGTCCATGCAGGCGACGAGGTGGTCGGGCCGGTGGTCCTTCACCAGGCGGTCGATGAAGTCGAGGAGTCCGCGCACGGCGTTCACCGGCGTGCCGTCGGGGGCCTTCACGGAGTCCGGCACGCCGAAGTAGGCGCGGAAGTAGAGGGAGGCGGTGTCGAGAAGCATCAGTCGTCCGGTCACGCCTCGCATCATGCCGCAGGCCGCGTGGCGAGGGGGTGGAGGATGTGTGAACTGGGTCACTCAAATGTTTGGGTCGGGGTGATCAGGGCAGGCGCGCACCCGGGTCAAAGCTGGTTGATGCATTCAACTGTTAGCGAGTCTTCGTATCCACGACTGCTCGCATCAGCGGGTCTGCGCATCGGCGAGTCTTCACGGCCCCGTCCCTGCCCCCGATGCAAGAGGTAAGCGTGTCAGCCAGGCTAGAGGCCGAAAACCTGTACAAGGTCTTCGGCAAAAAACCGGACCAGGCAGTCGAACGACTGTGCCAGGGAACCGACCGGGAGGAACTGCGCGCCGACGGCACCACGGCCGCCGTCATCGACGCGTCCTTCACCGTGGAACCCGGCGAGATCTTCGTGGTCATGGGCCTGTCCGGGTCCGGCAAGTCCACGCTCCTGCGCATGCTCAACGGTCTGTCGGAGCCGACCGCCGGGCGCGTCCGATTCGGCGGACAGGACCTGACCGAACTCAGCGACCGCGGACTGCGCGAGGTCCGCTCCAAGCAGATCAGCATGGTCTTCCAGCACTTCGCGCTCTTCCCGCACCGCAGCGTCCGTGACAACGCCGCCTACGGTCTTGAAGTGCAGGGCGTGCCCCGCGCCGAGCGCGAACGCCGCGCCGACGAGGCGCTCGCCCTGTGCGGCCTGGCCGGCTGGGAGAAGTCATGGCCCGACGAGCTGTCCGGCGGTATGCAGCAGCGCGTGGGCCTGGCCCGCGCCCTCGCCACGGACGCCGACCTGCTGCTGATGGACGAGTCCTTCAGCGCCCTCGACCCGCTGATCCGCCGCGACATGCAGGACCAGCTGCTCGACCTGCAGAAGACCCTGAAGAAGACCATCGTCTTCATCACCCACGACCTGAACGAGGCCATGCGCCTGGGCGACCGCATCGCCGTGATGCGCGACGGCCGGATCGTGCAGATAGGCACCGCGCAGGACATCCTGATACGCCCCGCCAACGAGTACGTCGCCTCCTTCACCCGGGACGTCGACCGCTCCCGGGTGCTCACCGCGGCCTCCGTCATGGAGACGGAGCTGAGCGGCGACGAGGCCGACTGCGGCTGCGAGACCGCCACGCCCGATACGTCGTTCGCGGAGCTGTGCGCGATCAGCGCCCGCGTGTCCCACTCGGTGGCGGTGCTCGACGCCGACCGCCGGCTCGTCGGCGTCGTCCCGGCCCGGCGGCTCGTCGGCTTCCTCGGCGACGACGAGGACACGGTCCCCGGTGTCTGCGACACCCCGCGGGACAAGGGCGGCGAGAAGGTGATGTCCCGTGCCTAGAATTCATTTTGGCGACTGGGTCAACAGCACTGTCGACTGGCTGCTCAACAACGTCTCCTGGCTCTTCGGCTTCCTCGAGACCGTCTTCACCGGCGCCTACGACGGCATCAACGCCGTCCTCCAGGCCCCCGAGCCGCTGCTGCTCGTCGGCATCTTCGCCGTGCTGGCCTTCTGGCTGCGCGGCACCTTCGCCGGTGTCCTCTCCTTCGCGGGATTCGCCTTCATCGAGTCCCTCGGTCTGTGGGAGAACGCGATGATGACGCTGGCGCTCCTGCTGGTCGCCACCATCATCGCTCTGGTCGTCTCGGTGCCGCTGGGCATCTGGGCGGCCCGGTCCGACCGGGTCAGCGGGGTCGTCCGGCCGGTGCTGGACTTCATGCAGACGCTGCCCGCGATGATCTACCTGATCCCGGCGATCCTGTTCTTCGGAACCGGTGCTCCCCCGGGCATCGTGGCCACCCTGATCTTCGCGCTCGCCCCCGGCGTGCGCATGACCGAGCTGGGCATCCGCCAGGTCGACAAGGAACTGGTCGAGGCCGCCGAGGCCTTCGGCACCACCCCCCGCAACACCCTGCTGCGGGTCCAGCTCCCGCTCGCGCTGCCCACGGTGATGGCGGGCGTCAACCAGGTCATCATGCTCGGCCTGTCCATGGCCGCCATCGCCGGCATGGTCGGCACCGGCGGCCTGGGCGGCGACGTCATGGAGTCCATCGGCCAGCTCAACGTCGGCCTCGGCGCCGAGGCCGGTGTCGCCATCGTGATCCTGGCGATCTACCTGGACCGCATGACCAGCGCGCTGGGCACGCACGTCTCACCGCTGGGCCGCCGCGCCGCGGCCAAGGCCCGCGCCGTCAAGGGCCTGAAGATCTGGTCCTACCGGCCGCAGCCGCAGGTCGCCGTGATCGGCATCGTGATCCTCGGCCTGGTGGCCGGTGGCATGGGCGTCTTCGGCGGCAAGGCCGACGACTCCCAGACGGTCGCCGGCGGCAAGAACATCGGCGAGGGCAAGAAGGTCTCCATCGGCTACATCCCCTGGGACGAGGGCGTCGCCTCCACGTTCCTGTGGAAGGAGATCCTCGAACAGCGCGGCTTCGAGGTCGAGGCCAAGCAGTTCGAGGCCGGCCCGCTCTACACCGCGCTCGCGCAGGGCAACATCGACTTCCAGACCGACTCCTGGCTGCCGACCACGCACGAGCAGTACTGGAAGAAGTACGGCAAGCAGCTCGAGGACCTCGGCTCCTGGTACGACGAGACGTCGCTGGAGCTGACCGTCCCGGCGTACATGAAGGACATCAACTCCCTCGAGGACCTCAAGGGCAAGGCCGACCTCTTCGGCGGGAAGATCACCGGCATCGAGCCCAGCGCCGGCGAGATGAACCTGCTCAAGACCAAGGTCGCCAAGGAGTACGGTCTCGACAAGGAGTACAAGGTCGTCGACAGCTCCACGCCGGCCATGCTGGCCGAGCTGAAGCGGGCCTACAGCAAGAAGGAGCCGATCGTCGTCACGCTCTGGTCTCCGCACTGGGCGTACAACGACTACGACCTGAAGAAGCTCAAGGACCCCAAGGGCGCCTGGGGCAAGGGCGACGGCGTGCACACGCTGTCGCGCAAGGGCTTCTCGGACGACAACCCGGTCGTCACCAAGTGGCTCAAGGACTTCTCGATGACCGAGAAGCAGCTCACCAGCCTCGAAGCCGAGATCAACAAGGCCGGCAAGGGCAACCAGCAGGACGCCGTCCGCACCTGGCTCAAGGCCAACCCGGGCGTCGTGGACAAGCTCGCCCCGGTCGAGGGCGGCGCCGGCGCCACTCCGGCCGAGGCGAAGCGCACGCTGGACGTCGCCTGGTTCCCCTGGGAGGAGGACGTCGCCGTCACCTACCTGTGGAAGAACGTCCTGGAGCGGCGCGGCTACAAGCTGAACCTCAAGCAGATGGACGTCGGCCCGGTCTACACCGGTCTGGCCTCCGGCGACCTGGACCTCAACTTCGACGCCTGGCTGCCGTACGCCCAGAAGAACTACTGGGACAAGCACAAGAACAATCTGACCGACCTGGGCACCTGGTACGAGCCGACCTCGCTGGAGATCGCCGTCCCCTCGTACGTGAAGGACGTCAAGTCACTCGCGGACCTCAAGGGCAAGGCCGACCTCTTCGACGGGAAGATCATCGGCATCGAGCCCGGCACCGGTCAGATGCAGCTGGTCAAGAACGAGGTCCTGCCGGGTTACGGCCTGGAGGACGAGTACGAGGTCGTCGACGGCTCCACGCCGGCGATGCTCGCCGAACTCAAGCGCGCGCTGGCCAAGAAGGAGCCGGTCGCGGTCACGCTCTGGTCACCGCACTGGGCGTACAGCGACTACGAGCTGACCAAGCTGAAGGACCCCAAGAAGGCCTTCGGCGAGGGCAACACGATCCGCACCATCTCCAGCAAGGCGTTCCCCGAGCAGTACCCGCAGCTCACCGAGTGGATCAAGGACTTCCACATGACCGAGGACGAGCTCGGCACGCTGGAGGCCGAGATCAAGGACCGCGGTCAGGGCCACGAGGAGGAAGCCGTGGCGGCCTGGCTGGAGGAGCACCCGGACATGGTCGGGCGGATGACCCCGTAGTAGCAGTAACGGCCACCCCTCGGGTCGTTCGGAGCCCGGACACGGTAGGGATTTGGACAACCACGGAGCGCCAACCCCGTGCCTGAGCATCGCCCCACCGGGGCGGGAGGGGCTGGCGGGAACATGCGGGGCCCGCCATGCCTTGAACCGGTAAGGCGTCCGGCGTGGCGCGCGAACGGCCCTTTCCGTGGCGAGAAATGTGAGGTCGCGGCCACCGCACCGTGACATCGATGTGACGGCCGCATGAAACGGTTTGCCGAACATGCGTAGGGTGCAGAGAACTCATCAGGAGTACGGCGCCCGGACCGGGGCGCCGCGGCGGTACGGCGACGGGTGAAGGAGGGAGCCGGAGCGATGGGCGACCACAAAGATCAGCACCTCCGGGTGGGCGCGGCCGTACGGCGGCGGCGCCGTGCCCTCGAACTCACCCTCGCCGTCGTCTCCGAGCGCAGCGGCCTGTCCGTGCCCTTCCTGAGCCAGATCGAGAACGACCGGGCACGGCCCAGCCAGAGCTCCCTGGAGAAGGTGGCCGACGCCCTGCGCACCACCGCCGTGGAACTGCTCGCCGCCGCCGACCCCGCGTGCAGCGTGGACGTCGTCCGGGCCGAGGACCCCGATCCCGAGCTGGCGCCCAGGGTGCGCTCGCTGGTGCGCGGACATCACCAGATGCACGCCTCCGAGTTCACCGGCGACCACGACGCGGGCCGGGAACTGCAGTACCGCAACGACCAGTTGATGTTCGTCACCGAGGGTGCCGTCGAGATCGAGGCGGAGGGCCGTGCCTACCGGTTGGGCCGCGGCGACACGCTCTACCTCACCGGCGGGGTGCGGCACCGGTGGCGGGCCACGGTGCCCGACACCCGGCTGATCGTGGTCGCCGTCGCCGAGCACATCGAGGCGGTCCGGGAAGGGCCGCGCCGGTGAGGGTGGTCTCCCTGGTGCCGTCGCTGACCGAGGCTGTGGCCCGCACGGTCCCCGGTGCCCTCGTGGGCGCCACCGACTGGTGCACCCACCCGGCCGGCCTCGACGTCGTACGCGTCGGCGGCACGAAGAACCCGAAGACCGAGCGGATCGTCGCCCTCGCCCCCGACCTGGTGGTCGCCAACGAGGAGGAGAACCGCGCCCCCGACCTGGACGCCCTGCGCGCGGCGGGCGTCGAGGTGCTGGTGACCGACGTGCGTACGGTGCCGCAGGCCTTCACGGAGCTCGACCGGGTGCTGACCGCCTGCGGCGCTCCGTCCCGGCCCCGGTGGCTGGACGCCGCGGAGTCGGCCTGGTCGGCCCTGCCGTCCCCGTCCCCCGAGCGGCGCCGTACGGCCGTGGTGCCGATCTGGCGCAGGCCGTGGATGGTGCTGGGGCGCGACACCTTCGCGGGCGACGTACTCGCCCGCCTCGGCGTCGACCACCTGTACGCCGGTCATGCCGAGCGCTACCCGAAGGTTCCGGTCGAGGAACTGCGGGCGGCCCGCCCGGACGTCGTGGTCCTGCCCGACGAGCCGTACCGCTTCACCGCCGACGACGGCCCGGAGGCCTTCCCGGGCCTGCCCTGCGCCCTCGTCGACGGGCGGTACCTCACGTGGTACGGGCCGTCGCTGGCCGAGGCGCCCCGGGCGCTGGGCGCGGCCCTGCGAGCAGCGCGCCGCTGACCACGCCGCGCGCGGTGTGCACGGCGGCGACCGCCCAGGCGGCGACGAGGACGGCGTACAGGACGACGGTGAGCCCGTCGTAGACGGCGAGCCCCGTGTGCCGGGCCAGCGCCTCCGCCCCGGTGACACAGGTGCCCACCGGGAAGGTGAACGACCACCACGTCATCGAGAAGCCCATGCCCTCCCGGCGGGCCCGCACGACGTGCGCGGCGGCGAGACACAGCCACATCAGCGCGAAGCCCATCACCGGCACGCCGTACAGGACGGCGAGCACCCCGAAGCCCTCGGCGTACGGGCCCGGGACGACTCCAGGGGCCACGTCCGCGAACTTCCCCACGGCGGTGGTCGACTGCCCGAGGGGCCCCAGCACCAGGAACAGCGACGGGGTGAGCGCCAGCGGCAGCGGGCCACCGGTCAGCAGCCGGCCGAAGATCACCGGCAGGGTCACCAGGGTCGCGAGCAGACTCACCCCGAACATCGCGACACAGGCGAGCAGCAGCGTCTCCCGGGGCTGCCCCGGCGGGAGGTGCGGGACCAGCAGCGGTCCGACGGCCGCGGACACCATCGGCGCGACGAGCGGCAGCAGCCACACGGGACTGGCCTGCCCCGGCTCTATCCGGTGGCGTACGGCCATCAGGTACGGCACGGCCACCGCCGCCGCGAGCCCGATGACCGTACCGGCGGTGAACAGCACGGCGTCCAGGGCGACCGCGGCCCAGGTGCCGATCCAGTCCCGCCCGACGGTCAGGGCGCCGCCGCCCACGGCCAGCAGAGCCATCGACAGACAGCCGTAGAAGGGAGCCGCCGCCGGGTCGAGCAGATGGGCGCGGGCCTGGTCGCGGTGGTGGATCCAGTGCAGGGACCGGGCCACCAGCAGGACCGCCAGCAGGACGAGGGACAGCGCCCAGACCGTGGTGCAGACGGCGCGCAGTCCGGGCACGTGCCAGGGGAGTGCGGCTCCCGCGGTACCGACGATGGCGGTGCCCATGACGCAGGCGTACCAGTTGGGCCCGAGGTGACGAACGGCCGGGACACGCCGGTTCGGGACGGCGGGAGGGGACAGGGGCTGGGCTGCGGTGACCATGCGTCCACGGTCTCGGTGGGCGAAGCCGCTGACCAGGGACCATGTCTCTATGAGGACATAAGCTGGGGTTATGAGCAGCAGTAGTACGGGTGGTACGGAGGGCGGGCAGGACGCACCTGGGCGGCACACGGCGGGCTCCCTGGCGCACCGGGTGCCGGATCTCGGGGCGATGGAGCTGCTGCTGGCGGTGGCGCGCCTGGGCAGCCTCGGCGGGGCGGCGCGCGAGTTGGGCATCACACAGCCGGCCGCCAGCAGCCGCATCCGCTCGATGGAACGCCAGCTGGGTGTCGCCCTGGTGGACCGTTCGCCGCGAGGTTCCCGGCTCACCGACGCCGGTGCGCTGGTCACGGACTGGGCGCGCCGCATCGTGGAGGCGGCCGAGGCGTTCGACGCGGGCGCGCAGGCGCTGCGGGACCGGCGGGACTCGCGGTTGCGGGTGGCGGCGAGCATGACGATCGCCGAGTACCTGCTGCCGGGCTGGCTGGTCGCGCTGCGCACCCAGTTGCCGGACACGGCGGTGTCGCTGCTCGCCGGGAACTCGACGGCGGTGGCGGAGCGCCTGCTGGCCGGTGAGGCCGATCTGGGTTTCGTGGAGGGGGTCAGCGTCCCGGCGGGCCTCGACTCGGCCGTCATCGCCCGTGACCGGCTGATCGTCGTGACCGCACCGGGCCACCCGTGGGCCCGTCGCCGGCGCCCGCTCGCGGGGGCGGAACTGGCGGCGACCCCGCTGATCCTGCGGGAGAAGGGCTCGGGCACCCGGCAGGTCCTGGACGCGGCCCTGGGCGGTCTGGCGCGCCCCCTGATCGAGCTGTCGTCGACCACCGCGGTGAAGGCGGCGGCGGTGAGCGGTGCCGGCCCGTCCGTCCTCAGCGAACTCGCCGTCGGCGAGGAGCTCACCACCCGGCGTCTGGTGAGCGTGCCCGTGGCGGACGTCGCCCTGGCCCGCGACCTACGAGCGGTATGGCCCACGGGCCACCGCCCGACGGGCCCGGCCCGGCAACTGCTGTCGCTGACCCGGGCGTAGGGCCCGGCGGCGAGGCGCGGGACGGGGCCTGCCCCGGAGCGGCGGGGCGGGGTCTGCCCCGGAGCGGCGGGGCGGGGTCTGCCCCGGAGTGGCGGGGCTCGCCCCCGGAGCGGCAGGTCGGTCCCTGGAGCGGTGGGTCAGACCGGTCCCCGGAGCGGTGGGTCAGGCTGGTCCCGACCGACCCCCCGGAGCGGCGGGTCGGGCCGGCCCCGACGCCTCCACCAGCGCCCGCATCACCCGTACGTCCTCGCCCATCTCCGGATGCCACTGCACGCCGAGGACCCAGCCCGCTCCGGACGGCAGCTCCAGGGCCTCCACCGTGCCGTCCGCCGCGTGGGCCGACGCGGCGAGCCCCGCGCCGATCCGGTCCACCGCCTGGTGGTGGTACGTCGGCACGAACATCTCCTCGGGTACGACGGAGGCGTACAGCGTCCCCGGCACCGGCTTGACCGGGTGCCCGCCGAACACGCCCACCACCTCGGCGTGGCCCTCGATGTGCTGGACGAGGGTTCCGCCCAGGGCGACGTTGAGCAGCTGCATGCCCCGGCAGACGCCCAGCAGCGGGACGCGCGCGGCCAGGGCCGCCTCGATGAGCGCCAGCTCCCACGTGTCCCGGGCCCGAGCGGGCGGGCCGGTGCGCGGGCCGGGTTCGGCGCCGTAGCGGACCGGCTCCACGTCCGGGCCGCCCGCGATCACCAGCCCGTCGAGGCGGGCGACGGTGGCGGCGGCGTGCTCCGGCGCGTCCGGCGGAAGCATCGCGGCCAGTCCACCCGCCCGCTGCACGAGCCGCGGATACCCGGCCGGCAACAGCGCAGCCTCCAGCTCCCACACACCCCAGCGCGCCCCGGACTCCAGGTACGTGCTGACGCCGATCAGCGGCCTGCCCGCCATCCGACCTCCAGACAATGGATCGTCTTCATACCTTTGTACGTCTGCACTTTTGCCGGGGCACGCCCCCAGGGCAAGACGCTCACGCCAGGAAGCCGCGCAGCAGCGCCGCCGTCCCCGCGCAGTGCTCCCGCGTGATCTCCCGCGCCCCGTCCGCGTCCCTGTCGAGCACCGCCTCCACGAGCGCGGCGTGCTGACGCTGGGAGTGCTCCAGGTTGCGCACCAGCAGCGGGATGCAGTCCAGCAGGTCGTTGAGGGTCGCGCGGACGGCCGCGTACTGCGCCGCCAGGGCCGGTGAACCGCACAGCTCCGCGAGCGTGAGGTGCAGCCTCGTGTCCAGCCGGCGGTACTCCGCCAGCGGCGCGTCCCGCGTGCCGGCCAGCGCCTCGCGCAACCGCGCCGCCTGTCCGTCCGTCAGCCCGTGCGCCGCGCACAGCCCGGCCGCGCCCACCTCCAGCACCTCCCGGAAGCGCAGCACGTCCTCGATGTCGGTCCCGGCGACCCGGCGCCGCAGTTCGTCCTCGCCGCCCGCGTCCACCCGCGGCAGCACGAACGTTCCGCCGTACCGGCCGCGCCGGGCCTCCACCAGCCCCTGGTCCTGGAGCACCCGCAGCACCTCGCGCAGCGTCACCCGGCTGATCCCCAGCCGCTCCGCCAGCTCCCGCTCGGCCGGCAGCCGCTCGCCCCCCGACACCAGACCCAGTCTGACGACCTGGAGGATCTGCTCCAGCGCCTCCTCGAAGCCGTTGCCGGCCCGCACCGTCCGCAGCACCGGTGCGAGCCGGTCCGTCACGCTCCCGCCGGTTTCCTCCGGCATGCGGCCGCGCCCCCTTCCCAAGCAATGGTTCCCGGCAATACCTTATGGCTCCCGGTCAGAAGGAGGCTCTCCCCGTGGCAGACCGCACACCCCCGCTCGGGGTCGAGGAACTGCACGCCCTCGTCGCCGCCGGCGACATCGACACCGTCGTCCTGGCCTTTCCCGACATGCAGGGCCGCCTCCAGGGCAAGAGGTTCGCCGCGCGCTTCTTCCTCGACGAGGTCCTCCGGCACGGCACCGAGGGCTGCAACTACCTCCTCGCCGTCGACGCCGACATGAACACCGTCGACGGGTACGCGATGTCCTCCTGGGACCGCGGCTACGGCGACTTCGCCATGCACGCCGACATGGCCACCCTGCGCCGCCTGCCGTGGAACGAGGGCACCGCGATGGTCGTCGCCGACCTCGCCTGGGAGGACGGCTCCCCGGTGCTCGCCGCGCCCCGCCAGATCCTGCGCCGCCAACTTGAGCGCCTCGCCGGGCACGGCTGGACCGCGCAGGCCGGCACCGAGCTGGAGTTCATCGTCTTCCGGGACACCTACGAACAGGCCTGGGACGCGAACTACCGCGGCCTGACCCCGGCCAACCAGTACAACATCGACTACTCCGTGCTCGGCACCGGCCGCATCGAGCCCCTGCTGCGCCGCATCCGCAACGAGATGGCCGGCGCCGGCCTCACCGTCGAGTCCGCCAAGGGCGAGTGCAACCCCGGCCAGCACGAGATCGTCTTCCGCTACGACGAGGCCCTGGTCACCTGCGACCAGCACGCGGTCTACAAGACCGGCGCCAAGGAGATCGCGGCCCAGGAGGGCATGTCCCTCACCTTCATGGCCAAGTACAACGAGCGCGAGGGCAACTCCTGCCACATCCACCTCTCCCTCACCGACGCCGACGGCGACAGCGCCATGGCCGGCGAGGGGGAGGGCGGCATGTCGGAGGTCATGCGGCACTTCCTCGCCGGACAGTTGGTGGCGCTGCGCGAGTTCTCCCTGCTCTACGCCCCTCACATCAACTCCTACAAGCGGTTCCAGCCGGGCTCCTTCGCCCCGACCGCCGTCGCCTGGGGCCGCGACAACCGCACCTGCGCCCTGCGCGTCGTCGGCCACGGCCGCTCGCTCCGCTTCGAGAACCGGCTCCCCGGCGGCGACGTCAACCCGTACCTCGCGGTGGCGGGCATGGTGGCGGCCGGCCTGTACGGCGTCGAGCAGCGGCTCGAACTGCCCCAGCCGTGCCAGGGCAACGCCTACACCGCCGGTTTCGAGCACGTCCCCACCACCCTGCGCGAGGCCGCCGAGCTCTGGGAGAACAGCACCCTCGCCAAGGCCGCCTTCGGGGACGAGGTCGTCGCCCACTACCGCAACATGGCGCGCGTCGAACTGGACGCCTACGACGCCGCCGTCACGGACTGGGAGCTGCGCCGCTCCTTCGAACGCATGTGAGGCCCCCCTTGTCCCACGAGCTTCATGAACTGCGTGTACTGAACCCCGCCACCGAAGAGGTCCTCGCCACCGTCCCCGCCGCCTCCGCGGCCGACGTCGACGCCGCCGTCGTACGGGCCACCCGGGCGCAGACGGCCTGGGCCGCCCTCGCCCCCGGCGACCGCGCCCGGCTGCTGCGCCGCTTCGCCACCGCCGTCGACGAGCACCTGGAGGAGCTGGCCCGGCTGGAGGTCCGCGAGGCCGGGCACACCATCGGCAACGCCCGCTGGGAGGCCGGCAACGTCCGCGACCTGCTCGACTACGCCGCCGGGGGAGTGGAGCGGCTCACCGGACGACAGATCCCGGTCGCCGGCGGCCTGGACGTGACGATCCTCGAACCGCTCGGCGTCGTCGGCGTCATCGCGCCCTGGAACTTCCCGATGCCGATCGCCGCCTGGGGCACCGCGCCGGCGCTGGCAGCGGGCAACGCGGTCCTCCTCAAGCCCGCCGAGACGACCCCGCTGACCGCGCTGCGCCTGGCCGAACTGGCCCTGGCGGCCGGGCTCCCCGAGGGCCTGTTCCAGGTGCTGCCCGGTCGCGGACCGGTCGCGGGCGACGCGCTCGTCCAGCATCCGGGCGTGGCGAAGGTCGTCTTCACCGGGTCGACGGCCGTGGGCCGACAGGTGGCGGCCAAGGGCGCGGCGCTCCTCAAGCCCGTCACCCTCGAACTGGGCGGCAAGAGCCCCAACATCGTCTTCGCCGACGCGGACATCGAGGCCGCCGCGGCCGCCACGCCCATGTCCTTCCTCGACAACTCCGGCCAGGACTGCTGCGCCCGCACCCGCGTCCTCGTGCAGCGCACGGTGTACGACCGCTTCCTCGCCCTCCTCGCCCCCGCGATCGAGTCCGTCCTCGTCGGCGACCCGGCCGACGAGCGCACCGACATGGGCCCGCTGATCTCCCGGGCCCAGCTGGACCGCGTCCGCTCCTACGTCCCCGCCGACGCCGACGGCATCCGCGGCAAGGCCCCGGAGGGCGGCCCCGGCTTCTGGTTCCCGCCCACCGTCCTCACCGGCGTCGACGCGCACGCGCGCGTGGCCGTCGAGGAGGTCTTCGGGCCCGTCGCCGTCGTCCTGCCCTTCGAGGACGAGGCCGACGCGATCCGCCTGGCCAACGCCACCGACTACGGACTGTCCGGGTCGGTGTGGACCCGGGACGTCGGCCGTGCCCTGCGCGTGTCGAACGCGGTCCGCGCCGGGAACCTGTCCGTCAACTCCCACTCCAGCGTCCGCTACTGGACGCCGTTCGGCGGGTTCAAGCAGTCCGGCCTCGGCCGTGAACTCGGCCCGGACGCGCTGACCGCCTTCACCGAGACCAAGAACGTCTTCATCAGCAACGTCTCGTCGAGCACGGAGGCCTAGCCACTCATGACCGAGGACATCATCTGCCGCCGTCTGGTCGGCCGTACCGCCGTCGTCACCGGGGCGGGCAGCGGCATCGGCCTCGCCGCCTCCCGCCGGCTCGCCTCCGAGGGCGCGCACGTCGTCTGCGGCGACGTGGACGAGACCCGGGGCAAGGCGGCGGCCGAGGAGATCGGCGGCACCTTCGTCAAGGTCGACGTCACCGGCCCCGAGCAGGTCGAGGCGTTGTTCAGGACGGCGTACGACACCTACGGCAGCGTGGACGTCGCGTTCAACAACGCCGGTATCTCACCGCCCGACGACGACTCCATCCTGGAGACGGGGCTGGAGGCGTGGAAGCGCGTCCAGGAGGTCAACCTCACCTCCGTCTACCTGTGCTGCAAGGCCGCCATCCCCTACATGCGGCGCCAGGGCAGGGGGTCCGTCATCAACACCGCGTCCTTCGTGGCCCGGATGGGCGCGGCCACCTCGCAGATCTCGTACACCGCGTCCAAGGGCGGCGTCCTCGCGATGTCCCGGGAACTGGGCGTGCAGTTCGCGCGGGAGGGCATCCGGGTCAACGCCCTGTGCCCCGGCCCGGTCAACACCCCGCTCCTCCAGAAGCTGTTCGCCAAGGACCCGGAGCGGGCCGCGCGCCGCCTCGTCCACATCCCGCTCGGGCGGTTCGCCGAGGCCGAGGAGATCGCCGCCGCCGTCGCGTTCCTGGCCAGCGACGACTCCTCCTTCGTGAACGCCACCGACTTCCTGGTGGACGGCGGGATCTCCGGGGCGTACGTCACACCGCTGTAGATCGCCCCGGGCGGCGTCCTACAGTGCCGGAATGAGCATGACGCCGCCACCCGGCTGGTACCGCGATCCGTCGGCCCCGCACCAGGAACGCTGGTGGGACGGCACGGCCTGGACGGAGCACCGTCGCGCACCCGAGACCACCGGGTTCGGCGCGCCCCCGCCCCCGCCCTCGCAGCAGCAGCCGATGCCGCACCAGCAGCAGCCGACGCAACCTGGGCAGCAGGCGGGCGGCGGCGGGCGCGTCAATGCCGTCGCCCTCACCACCGCGGCGGCCGTGCTGGTCGCGGCGATCGTCACCGGCGTGTTCGTCCTCGGCGAGGACGACGGCGGCCCTGTGGCGCAGACTCCGTCGGCCACCGCGACCTCCGCCGTACCGGAACCGACGAGCGCGCCCCCGACCCCCTCGCCGACGTCCTCCGAACCCTCCGCCGACGACCCGGCCGTGGTCGAGGACCAGCTCAACGGCATCACCTTCCCACTGCCGACCGGCTGGGTGCTGCCCAAGTACGTCACTGAGGACGACGTCATGATGACCACGGACGGCACCTACGACTGCCCGGGCGACGGCGGCGTGTGCCGGCACGGTCTCGTCATCTCCCGCACCGTCACCGCGAACGCCGAGTCCTCCCCGAAGGTCCTCGCCCAGCAGGACATCGAGGACGCGGCCGACGACGCCTACGACCGCGACCTGATCGGCAACAAGCCCTTCGGCGGCATCGAGTCCCACGAGGAGGTGGCCTCCGGGCAGGTCGCGGTCGCCGGACGCGCCGGGTACTACGTGCGCTGGCGGGTGAAGACGGCCAAGGGCCCCGGCGGCTACGTGCAGTCGCTGGTCTTCCCCTCCACCGTCGGCACCGAGTCCCCGATCCTCGTCCGCTACGTCTTCGACGCCGGCGAGGACGGGCCGCCGCTCGACGACATGGACCGGATCACCAAGGGCATCCGGCCCGTCGGCGACGCGGACACCGGCGGCGGCGTGGGCAGCGGCATCGGCCCGTCGAGCTGACCGGCAAGCGGCTACGGCTCACGGGCTACAGGAACGTGTGTCCCTCGCCCCGGTACGTCGGCACCGTCGCCGTCACCGCGTCCCCCTCCACCAGGTGCAGCGCGTCGAACCGCTCGCACAGCTCACCTGCCTTGGCGTGCCGGAACCACACCTTGTCGCCGATGAGGAGGTCGTCGGCGGGCGAGCCGAGCAGCGGCGTCTGCACCTCGCCGGCGCCCTCCTGGGAGTCGTAGCGCAGGCCCTCGGGCAGATACGGCACCGGCAGCCGGTCGGCGCCGGGCGCACCGGAGGCCGGATAGCCGCCGCCGAGGACGGCCACGGCCCCGACCCCCGGCCGCCGTACGACGGGCTGGGCGAACAGGGCCGCCGGACGGCCCCGGAACGACGTGTAGTTGTCGAACAGCCGCGGCACGTACAGGCCGGACCCGGCGGCGATCTCCGTGACCGCGTCCTCCGCGGCGGTGTGCTGCACGCTGCCCGTGCCGCCGCCGTTGACGAACTCCAGGCCGGGCACCACGGCCCGAACCGCCCGCACGACCGCGGCACGCCGCTCGGCGAGTTCCCGGCGGGCGGCGGCCTGCATCAGCCGCACCGCCCGCGACCGCAGTGGCCGGCCGGCCACCGCGTCCCCGACACCGGCGACATGCCCCTCGTAGGCCATGAGCCCGACGACCTCGAACCCCGGCCGGCGGGCCACCGCGCGGGCCAGATCGGCGACCTGGGCGGGAGAGTGCAGCGGGGAGCGCCGGGCCCCGACCCGCACCCGTCCGCCGAGCAGCTTCAGCGAGGTGTCCAACTCCAGGCAGACCCGCACGACTTCGCCGCCGCCGTTGCGCGCGGCGTCGATGAGGTCCAGCTGCGCCGGATCGTCGATCATCACGGTCACGGCGGAGGCGAGCTTGGGATCGGCGGTCAGCTCGGCGTACCGGGCGCGGTCCGCCGACGGATAGGCGAGGAGCACGTCCTCGAAACCGGAGCGCGCCAGCCACAGGGACTCGGCCAGTGTGAACGACATGACGCCCGCGAAACCGGCCCTCGCCAGGGCGCGTTCGAGCAGCGCACGGCAGCGTACGGACTTGCTGGCGACCCGGATCGGCTTGCCGCCGGCCCGGCGGACCAGGTCGTCCGCGTTGGCGTCGAAGGCCTCCAGGTCCACGATCGCCACGGGGGCGTCGAGATGGGCGGTGGCCCGGTCGAAACGGGCCCGGTCGGCGGCGCGCGCAGTCATGGACGCAGCCTGCCAGACAGGATTACCGCAGGGTAGGGGGACGTTCCGGGCCAATGCCACGGGCGCGCGGACTGGTTCCCCGCCGGGCGGGGTCACGCCGTAGAGTGACGCGCACGCACGGCCCGACGGCCCGGGCGGCGGGGCCCGAGGTCCGCGCCGGGATGGCGGTCGACCCGTGCGGGTATGCGTGCCCGGGACGGATCGGTCCGCGCCGGGCCGGGGCGGGAAACCACATCACCGGCCCGCGTCGGAGAAACGGCCCGGGCCCGAGCAAGAGGAAACGGGGGGGGCGCATGAGCACGGAAGCACGCCGCGCCTCCGTCCCTCCGCGCCCCGAGACCCCGCCCCACCCGGACACGCCGCCTCACTCGGGTACGACGCCTCACTTGGGCACTGCGCCTCATCCGGGCACTGCGCCCCGCCCGGGCAGTGCGCCTCACCTGGACACTGCGCCTCATCCGGGCACTGCGCCTCATCCGGGCACTGTGCCTCACCCGAGCACCTCGACTCACCCGAGTACTCCGCCCCACCCGGGCACGCCGCCCCACCCGGACACGCCGCCCCACCCGGAGGCACCGCCTCGTCCCGGCACCCCGCCTCGCCCGTCCCAGTCGCCGGCGGCGCGCGGCGGCGACGTGAACCTTCCGCGCTCCGCCTCCCACCGGGGCACCGACGCGGCCACGGCACCGGAGGACGGCGACGCCCCGGGGCATCGTGCGGCGACAGGGGAAGGCCGGGCGGACGGAACCGCCTCCTCGGGCGACGGCCGGGACCTCGGCCCGTCCACGCCGGGCAGGGACGGCGACCCCGAGGGCTCCGGCACCGGTGACGGTGTCCGGCCCCACTACCCGCGCTTCCGGCTCGCCGATTCCCGGGGCACCGACCCCGCGCCCCCGCCACCCCGAGCCTCCGCCCGTTTCCCCGACGTCCCGCCGAACGTCGGCCGCGAGACCCCGGGCGGGAGCGGGGCGCCGGAGGCGCAGCCCCGCCGGTCCGCCGCTCCCGCGGAGTCCCCGACGGAGACGACCACCCGCCTGCGTCCGATCCCGGCAGAACCGGCACCGGCGCCGGAATCAGCACTGGCGCCCGCTCCGGAACCGGGAGTCCGAGCGGAACCGAGAGTCCGAGCGGAACCGGGAGTCCGAGCGGAACCGGGAGTCCGAGCCGAATCGGGAGTCCGAGCCGAATCGGGAGTCCGAGCGGCACCGGGCGTCCGTGCGGAACCGCATCCGCGGCGACGACCGGCGCCCACCCCGCCTTCCGACCCGACGGCCCTGTCTCCGGGCGCCGCCACCCCCGACCCGGCCTTCTCCTGGAGCACGCCGGTGGCGCCCGGCGACGGGCGGCCGCGTGTGTCGTTCGGGGAGCCCGAGGGCTACGACGAGCTTGCCCGGCCGCGTCCGCTCGGTGGGCGGCTGCGGCCCCAGGCCGTCGCCGCGGCCGTCTGTCTCGTGCTCGGGCTGGGACTCGTCACCGGTGCCGTCACCGGCAGTTGGCTCGCCGGGGACTCCGGGGACGGTGGCGCGCGCAGCGCGTTCGCCGAGGCCGGAGAGCTGTGGCACAGCGTGCCGGTCGACCAGCTGTTCCCGGCCACTGTGCGGGGACAGGGCGCGGGCCCCGGCGGCGCCGACCGCACCTGGACACGTGTCGCCGTCGCCCCGGACAGCGACTGCGCGGGTGCCTTCGACCCGCTGCTGGCCAAGGTCCTCGACCCGATCGGCTGCCGGCGCCTGCTGCGTGCCACCTACACCGACGCCACCCAGAGCTACGTCACCACCGTCGGCTTGCTCTTCGCCAAGGCCGACGCCGCCGCCATGACCTCGCTGGCGGGCCGGTTCGAGAAGGAGGGCCTGGGCCGCCGAGAGGACCTCATGCCGCTGCCGTACGCCGCGAAGGACACCGTCGCCGCGGGCTTCGGTGCGGGGCAGCGGGCCTCGTGGACCGTCTCCGTCCTCACCGACGCCCCCGTCGTCGTCTACGCCGTGTCCGGCTGGGCCGACGCCCGCACCGTCGACGAGCCGGAGCCCGCCGAGGAGGCCATGGAGTCCGATGCCACGTCGGCCCCCGCCCAGGCCGGTCTCGGCCACGAGGCGCAGGGCATCGCCGACCGCGTCGAACGCGCCCTGCGCAAGAACGTCGGCCCGGCCACGGAGCAAACGTCGTGAACCCCGTCAGCCCCGTCGTGAACCCCGCCGACACCGTCGTGAACCCCGCCGACACCGTCGTGAACCCCGCCGACACCGTCGTGAACCCCGCCGACACCGCCGTGAACCGCGCCGGGCCCCGGACCCGCAGGACAGGTGCCCTGAGCCTCCTCCTCGCCGCCGCCCTCGTCCTCGTCCCGGCGCCCGCCGCGCACGCCGACGGCATCCGCGCCCAGCAGTGGGCCCTGGACGCCATGCACACACGGGAGGCGTGGGGGACCACCAAGGGCGCCGGCATCACCGTCGCCGTCCTGGACACCGGCGTGGAGGCCGACCACCCCGACCTGACCGGCAACGTCCTCACCGGCAAGGACCTGGTCGGCTTCGGCGCGAGCGAGGGCGACCGCGCCTGGGCCCGGCACGGCACCGCCATGGCCGGGATCATCGCCGGGCACGGGCACGGCGCCGGCAACGCCGAGGGCGTCATGGGCATCGCCCCGGAGGCGAAGATCCTGCCCCTGCGCGTGATCCTGGAGGACGGTGACCCGTCCCGCGCCAAGGCCCGCAAGACCCGCGGCAACGCCCTCGCCGAGGGCATCCGCTGGGCCGCCGACCACGGCGCCGACATCATCAACCTCTCCCTCGGCGACGACTCGGCCTCCGCCCACCCCGAACCCGCCGAGGACGAGGCCATCCAGTACGCCCTGAAGAAGGGCGTGGTCGTCGTCGCCTCCGCCGGCAACGGCGGCGAGAAGGGCGACCACATCTCCTACCCGGCCGCCTATCCTGGCGTGATCGCCGCGACCGCCGTCGACCGCTACGGCACCCGCGCCTCCTTCTCCACCCGCCGCTGGTACGCCACGGTCAGCGCCCCCGGCGTCGACGTGATCATCGCCGACCCCGACCACCGGTACTACGAGGGCTGGGGCACCAGCGCCGCCTCCGCCTTCGTCTCCGGCGCCGCCGCCCTCGTGAGGTCGGCCCACCCGGATCTCACCCCGGCCCAGGTCAAGTCCCTGCTGGAGGACACGGCCCGCAACGCCCCCGCCGAGGGCCGCGACGACTCCCGCGGCTACGGCTTCGTGGACCCCGCGGCCGCCATCGAGGCGGCCGGACGGCTGAAGCCGGAAGGGCTGAAGTCGGCGGCGTACGGCGAGAAGTACTTCGGCTCCGGCCCCGACGCCCCGGCCTCCGCTGACGACACCTCGGCCTGGGCGGCCCCGCTGGCCGGCAGCGCGGGCGGCGTCATGATCGTCGCGGCCGTCGTCCTGTGGCGGGGCCGCCGCGAACGCTACGACGACTTCTGAGTCGGGGTGGCATCGCCGGCCGTGCCGCCTTCCTCGGCGAACACGGACACCGCCGCACGTGCGGCCGCCTCGGTGAGCGAGGTCCCCTCCGCCTGGGTCGCGCTGCCCCGCGACACCACGGCCACCAGGCGGTCGTGGCCACCCGATGTGACCCGCCCGATGCTGTTGACGACCCACAGTCCGGTGGTGCTGCGCCGCAGCCAGCCGTTCTTCAGCGCCCACCCGGACCCATCGACACCGCCGCCACCGTCGGCCGCGGCCGAGACACCCCACCGCTGACCGTCGGCGATCCGACCCATCAGCCCACGCACATACGCCCGTGACGCCTCGCTCAGCTCCGAACCGTCCGCCACGAACACCTGCCGCAGCAGCGCGACCTGGTCGGCGGCCGTGGTCCGGGTCAGCCCCCACAGCGGGCCGTCGCCGCCGTCGGTCCCCGTCAGGCCGAAGCGCTCGTTCGCGGCGTCGAGCCCGTCCGCCGTCCCGATCGCCCGCCACAGCGCCGACGCCGAGTCGTTGTCACTGTCCTCGATCATGGCGACGGCGTACGACTTCTCGGCCGCGGTCAGCGCACGCCCGGCGTCCTGCGCCTGGAGCAGCAGCGCCGCCAGGATGTCCACCTTGACGATGCTCGCCGTCTCGAAGACACCCGTGCCGTACGAGGCGCTCTCGCCGGAGTCCGCGTCGAGCACCGCCACGGACACCTCGGCGCCGTCCGCCACGGTCACCGACGCCATGGCCGAGGCCAGCAGCGCGTCACGGTCCACGACCGGCTCGACCGTCTCCACCGATGCCTCCCCGCCCGAGGGTGCCGAGGCCGACGACGATACGGCGCCGCCCGCACCGGGGCGTCCGTCGCCCACGGCTCGGCCGAAGGGCGCTCAGGAAGCGGGCACCGGACCGCCGGGACGGAACCGCTCCACCCCCACGATGTGCCGCACCTTCACCGGGCGCACGACCACCGCGATCCGCTGCTCGCCCGGCATGATCCACTCGAAGCGCTCGCTGCCCAGGTACTTGCGGGCCAGCCGGTCCATCCGGTCGTGCGCCTCCCGGCCCTCGACGAAGCGGGACACGACACCGCTGATCTGTACCCGGTCGAAGGGGTCGGTGGCGTCGGCGTGCGAGAGGTAGACACGGGGGTCGTGGCGCAGGTTCTCCTCCTTCACCCGGCCGACCGAGGTGTTGAACGTGAGCTCGTTCTCACCCTCCAGGTCCACCCACATGGGGCTGACCTGCGGCGCTCCGTCGGCGAACACGGTGCCGACGTACCAGATGTGGGGAGCTCGGAGTCGAGCGCGGACGGCGTCGTCAAAGGTCGCAGTCATCCGGCGAGGCTACCAACCATGATCGGCACCGCCGCCGGGCAGGGGAGCCCGCGGCAAGCGGTCCGCCCCCCTCGACTAGGGTCGGGAACCGTGGCCGACAAGAACATCCCCGACTCCGCCTTCTCCGACGACGACGGCTCCGCCGACCCCCGGCTGAGCGCGGCGCTCACCGCCTGGGCCGAGGACCGCACCGCCCTGGCGCCCGTGCTGGAGGCGCTCAAGGGCGCCCGCCTGCTCGTGCCCGTGGTGGCCGTCCTCGGTGAGGTGGAGGAGGACGGGAACGGGCTGCGCCGCGAGAAGACCAGTGACATGGCCGTACCCACGCTGAAGGCCGGCGACCGCACCGCCCTGCCCGCCTTCACCTCCACCGACTCGCTCGCCCGCTGGGACGCCGGGGCCCGCCCCGTCGCCGTACCCGTGCACCAGGCGTTGCAGGCCGCCGCGCACGAGAAGGCGGACACGGTCGTACTGGACCTGGCCGGTCCGGTGCCGTTCGAACTGACCGGAGCGGTGCTGCTGGCGCTGGCCGAGGGCCGTACGACGACCGATCCGCTGGAGGACCCGGCCGTCGCCGAGGCCGTACGCGCCGCGGTGGCGGCCGAGCCCGCCGTGCTCCGGGCGCACCTCGGGCCGGGACGGGCCGACGGCACCCTGGCGTTGCGACTGGAGCCCGGTGCCGACCCGGCGCAGGCCGCCCGCGCCGTCGCCGAGCGCCTTGCCGCCGACGAAACACTGAGGGCCCGCCTGGTGCGGGGCCTCGACCTGGCACTGCTGCCGGCCGGGGCGACGCCGCCGGGCGAGCCCTTGTACGTGAGGGATCAGGGTCAGCCGTAGATCGGCCCCGTGTACTTCTCGCCCGGTCCCTGGCCGGGCTCGTCCGGGACGAGCGAGGCCTCGCGGAAGGCCAGCTGGAGCGACTTCAGGCCGTCGCGCAGCGGGGCCGCGTGGAAGGAGCTGATCTCGGTCGCGGTCGCGTCGAGCAGACCGGCCAGCGCGTGCACCAGCTTGCGGGCCTCGTCCAGGTCCTTGTGCGTCTCGCCCTCCTCGGTCAGTCCGAGCTTCACGGCGGCGGCGCTCATCAGGTTGACGGCGACCGTCACGATCACCTCGACCGCGGGAACCTCGGCGATGTCGCGGGTCATGGCATCGAAGTCGGGCGTCTCAGGAGGGGTCTCACTCATGCCGCTCACGATAGGCGCAGGGCGGTGGGCGGCCCCACTCGGTCTCGGTTAGCCCTTCCCCTGCCGAGCTGCTAACCTTGTGTAACGACCGGTCGGACACGCACGCCCCACGGCGGCGGGCCCGGCCCACAAGTGGAGGCTTTCGAACTCCCACCTGGCCGTCCCACGGACGGCGGGTCACCGGTCAGGCGGTCCCGTCCCAGCGGCGGCGACCAGCCCGAAATCGCGCCCCGCGGTCATCGCGACGGTGCTCCGGTAGTAGTTCGAGGAGCCCCGCCTGTGATCGTCCGGGGCATTTTTGTTGCGCCGGCGCGGTTAGGTCTATCGAACACAGACGTTACGCGGCTGTCCGCCAGACCGTCGCGTGGTGCTACCGAGGAGGATCCATCAGCGCCGAGCCCCGCATCAACGACCGGATTCGCGTTCCCGAGGTGCGACTTGTCGGTCCCAGCGGCGAGCAGGTCGGGATTGTTCCGCTTGCCAAGGCCCTGGAGCTTGCGCAGGAGTACGACCTCGACCTCGTCGAGGTCGCGGCGAACGCCCGTCCGCCTGTCTGCAAGCTCATGGACTACGGGAAGTTCAAGTACGAGTCGGCCATGAAGGCCCGTGAGGCGCGCAAGAACCAGGCGCACACGGTCATCAAGGAGATGAAGCTCCGGCCGAAGATCGACCCGCACGACTATGACACCAAGAAGGGTCACGTCGTCCGGTTCCTCAAGCAGGGCGACAAGGTCAAGATCACGATCATGTTCCGTGGTCGCGAGCAGTCCCGGCCGGAGCTCGGCTACCGACTGCTGCAGCGTCTCGCGGAGGACGTGGCCGACCTCGGGTTCGTCGAGTCGAACCCGAAGCAGGACGGCCGAAACATGATCATGGTCCTCGGTCCGCACAAGAAGAAGACCGAGGCGATGGCCGAGGCTCGCCAGGCGCAGGAAGCCCGCAAGGCGGACGCGAAGGCCAACCCCGGCAAGTCGCAGAACGCCGCGGAGTCCGACGACGTGGACGCCGAGGCTCCGGCCGAGGCACCCGCCGAGGCGTGACCCCGGGGGACGCCAGTCCCCAGGACGTAACCGATACAAGCGACGCTCCACCGTGCCCGGTTTCACGACCGGGCATCGGAGCGCCACCGACGAGGAGAGAACGGCGCTATGCCGAAGAACAAGTCGCACAGCGGTGCCAGCAAGCGCTTCAAGATCACCGGCTCCGGCAAGGTGCTCCGTGAGCGCGCCGGCAAGCGCCACCTGCTCGAGCACAAGTCGTCCCGCGTGACGCGTCGCCTCACCGGCAACGCCGAGATGGCCCCGGGCGACGCCGCGAAGATCAAGAAGCTTCTCGGCAAGTGACGTACGGGCGCCACTGAGCGCCGTACGGCAGGACCGGGACCCAATCGATACCGGGCCGCGTGAGGACCACCGCGGCCCCGCTACAAGGAGTAAAAAGTGGCACGCGTCAAGCGGGCAGTCAACGCCCACAAGAAGCGCCGGGCGATCCTCGAGCAGGCCTCCGGCTACCGCGGTCAGCGTTCGCGCCTGTACCGCAAGGCCAAGGAGCAGGTCACCCACTCGCTGGTCTACAACTACAACGACCGCAAGAAGCGCAAGGGTGACTTCCGCCAGCTGTGGATCCAGCGCATCAACGCCGCTGCCCGCGCCAACGGCATCACGTACAACCGCTTCATCCAGGGCCTGAAGGCCGCCAACGTCGAGGTCGACCGCAAGATCCTCGCCGAGCTGGCCGTCAACGACCCGAACGCGTTCGCCGCGCTCGTCGAGGTCGCGCAGAAGGCGCTGCCGAGTGACGTCAACGCGCCGAAGGCCGCGTGACGCTGCGCCGGCTTTAGCCGACGTCGAAGGACCCGCAGGCTTTGAGCCTGCGGGTCCTTCGGTTGCCTGCCACCCCTCCTGTCGTTGTTTGGGTGCGGGTTCGTCGTGGCTGGTCGCGCAGTTCCCCGCGCCCCTGGGGCGTCGCTCCTTGCGGCGAGACAGTCGCACCCCGCGTTGAGACATTTGTGAAGGTGATGGAACACATGGCGCCCGCCACCCCCGAGCTGATCTCCCCCCGTTCCCCCCGGGTCCTCGCCGCGCGGCGGCTGGCGAAGCGGAACTTTCGGGGTAAGGAGCGGCTGTTCCTCGCCGAGGGGCCGCAGGCCGTGCGGGAGGCCGCGGGGTACGGGGACACGCTCGTCGAGGTGTTCGCCACCGTCGAGGCCGCCGAGCGCTACGCCGACATCATCGGCGCCGCCCGTGACGCCGGTGCCCGCGTCCACCTCGCCGCCGAGCAGGTGATCGAGGACATCTCCACCACCGTCACCCCGCAGGGCCTGGTCGGGGTGTGCCGGTTCCTGGACACGCCCTTCGACGAGATCCTCGCCGCCCGCCCGGCGCTCGTCGCCGTCCTCGCCCACGTCCGCGACCCCGGCAACGCCGGTACCGTGCTGCGCTGCGCCGACGCCGCCGGCGCCGAGGCCGTCGTGCTCACCGACGCCTCCGTCGACCTGTACAACCCCAAGGCCGTACGCGCCTCCGTGGGCTCGCTGTTCCACCTGCCGGTCGCCGTCGGCGTACCCGTCGAGCGGGCCGTCGCCGGGCTCAGGGACGCCGGGGTCCGGGTCCTCGCCGCCGACGGGGCAGGGGAGCACGACCTCGATGCCGAGCTGGACGCCGGCACCATGGGCGGGCCCACCGCCTGGGTGTTCGGCAACGAGGCCTGGGGGCTCCCGGAGGAGACCCGCGCCCTCGCCGACGCCGTCCTGCGCGTCCCGATCCACGGGAAGGCCGAGAGTCTGAACCTCGCCACCGCCGCCGCCGTATGTCTCTACGCGTCGGCGCGTGCACAGCGCGCCGCCGGAGGGTGCCGCTCCGTCACCGAGAGCTAGTAGGGTGACCAGCTCAAGGCCCCTGCGCGGTTGAGAGGTGGGGTACGGGGATGAGCGTCGGCACGAGCAGCGCACCGGGTGCACGGGAGGCGCCGCGTCCGCCCGCGCCCCGCACACCCGGCGATATCGCCGACCTCGGCATCGACCCCGACGAGCTGCCCGACGGCCTCGTCGTCGCGGACGAGCGGGGCCGGGTCGTCTGCTTCAACGCGGCCGCCGCCCGCATCAGCGCCGTCCCCGCCGCCGAAGCCCTCGGCGAGCAGCTGGAGAAGGCGCTTCCCCTGGAGGACCTCGAGGGCCGGCGCTGGTGGCAGCTGACCGACCCCTACGGCGGGCTCGCCATCCGCGTCGGCCAGCCCGAACGCAACCTGCTCCTCCCCGGCGGCCGGGAAGTCCTCGTCTCCGCCCGCTACGTCCGCACCCGGCCCACCGGCCCCGTGCACCGCGTCGTCGTGACCCTGCGCGACACCGAGGCCCGCCGCCGCACCGAACGCAGCCACGCCGAACTGATCGCCACCGTCGCCCACGAACTGCGCTCCCCGCTCACCTCCGTCAAGGGCTTCACGGCCACCCTGCTGGCCAAGTGGGAGAGGTTCACCGACGACCAGAAGCGGCTGATGCTGGAGACCGTCGACGCCGACGCCGACCGGGTCACCCGGCTCATCGCCGAGCTGCTGGACATCTCGCGGATCGACTCGGGCCGGCTGGAGGTCCGCCGCCAGCCCGTCGACATCGGCGCCGCCGTCGGCCGCCACATCCAGGCGTACGTCGCCGCCGGCCAGGAGGCCGACCGCTTCCTGCTCCGCCTCGCGCAGCCGCTGCCCGACCTGTGGGCCGACCCGGACAAGGTCGACCAGGTGCTGAGCAACCTGCTGGAAAATGCCGTGCGGCACGGCGAGGGAACCGTCACCATTGACATCACGCCCACGGCGTCGCCCCGCGAAGGGGAGGACGCCGGCACGTCGGTCACGGTGAGCGACGAAGGGGCCGGCATCCCGGAGGAGTCCATGAACCGCGTCTTCACCCGCTTCTGGCGGGGCAGCAAGCGCGGCGGCACCGGCCTCGGGCTGTACATCGTCAAGGGCATCGTCGAAGCCCACGGCGGCACCATCACCGTCGGCCGCGCCCCCGGGGGCGGCGCCGAGTTCCGATTTACGTTGCCCGTGGCGGCACCGGCGTACCTCACCTGAGACTCACCAGAGGCGGCCGACGACCCCCACGGGCGTAATCAGCGTTCCACAGCCCCGTTAGACTCGGTCTTTGGCACCTTTGCGTCCAGTTCCGCAGACGAAGCGTCCCAGCCCCGTCTCCGGACCGTAGACGGGGCGTCCCAGCCAGCCAATCGGAAGCACGGGAAGAGATGTCGGCACCGAATAAGTCGTACGACCCTGTCGAGGTCGAGGCGTTGAAACCGGAAGAGATCGAGCGCATGCGGGACGAGGCGCTCGCCGCCTTCGACGCCGCGGACTCCCTCGACGCGCTCCAGGAGGCCAAGGTCGCCCACACCGGCGGCACCTCGCCGCTGGCGCTGGCCAACCGCGAGATCGGCGCCCTGCCCCCGCAGGCCAAGGCCGAGGCCGGCAAGCGCGTCGGCATGGCCCGCGGCGCCGTGAACAAGGCGCTGGCCGCCCGCCAGGTCGAGCTGGAGGCCGAGCGCGACGCGCGCGTCCTGGTCGAGGAGGCCGTGGACGTCACGCTGCCCTACGACCGCGTACCGGCCGGCGCCCGCCACCCGCTCACCACCCTCTCCGAGCGCATCGAGGATGTCTTCGTGGCCATGGGCTACGAGGTCGCCGAGGGCCCCGAGGCCGAGGCCGAGTGGTTCAACTTCGACGCCCTGAACATCGGCCCGGACCACCCGGCCCGCGGCGAGGCCGACACCTTCTTCGTCGAGGGACCGCAGGGCGGCACCGAGTCCGGCGTCGTGCTGCGCACCCACACCTCGCCCGTGCAGATCCGCTCCGCGCTGGAGCGTGAGCTGCCGGTCTACGTGATCTGCCCCGGCCGCGTGTACCGCACCGACGAGCTGGACGCCACGCACACCCCCGTCTTCCACCAGGTCGAGCTGCTCGCCATCGACGAGGGCCTCACCATGGCGGACCTCAAGGGCACCCTGGACCACATGGTCCAGTCGCTGTTCGGCGCGGAGATGAAGACCCGGCTGCGGCCCAACTTCTTCCCCTTCACCGAGCCGTCCGCCGAGATGGACATGCTCTGCTACGTCTGCAAGGGCGCGTCCGTCGGCAACCCCGACCGGCCCTGCCGCACCTGCTCCAGCGAGGGCTGGATCGAGCTGGGCGGCTGCGGCATGGTCAACCCGCGGGTGCTCACCGCCTGCGGCGTCGACCCGGAGAAGTACAGCGGCTTCGCCTTCGGGTTCGGCATCGAGCGGATGCTGATGTTCCGCCACAACGTCGAGGACATGCGAGACATGGTCGAGGGTGATGTGCGCTTCACCCGGCCGTTCGGGATGGAGATCTGATGCGGGTCCCGCTTTCTTGGCTGCGGGAGTACGTCGACCTGCCGGCCACGCAGACCGGCCGCGACGTCCAGGCCAAGCTCATTTCGGCCGGCCTCGAGGTCGAGACCGTCGAGCACCTCGGTGCCGACCTCAAGGGCCCCCTCGTCGTCGGCCAGGTGCTGACCATCGAGGAGCTGGAGGGCTTCAAGAAGCCGATCCGCTTCTGCACCGTCGACGTCGGCCAGGCCAACGGCACCGGTGAGCCCCAGGAGATCGTCTGCGGCGCCCGGAACTTCGCCGTCGGCGACAAGGTCGTCGTGGTCCTCCCCGGCGCCACCCTGCCCGGCGGCTTCTCGATCAGCGCCCGCAAGACCTACGGCAAGACGTCCCACGGCATGATCTGCTCCGGCGACGAGCTGGGCATGGGTGACGACGGCAGCCACGGCATCATCGTGCTGCCGCCGGAGACCGAGGTCGGCAAGGACGCCATCGAGCTGCTCGAACTGGTCGACGAGGTCCTGGACATCGCCGTCACCGCCAACCGCGGCGACTGCCTGTCCATCCGCGGCGTCGCCCGCGAGACCGCCATCGCCTACGGCCTGCCGCTGCGCGACCCGGCCCTGCTCGACGTGCCGGGACCGAACGCCTACGGCTACCCGGTGAAGATCGCCGACCCCACCGGCTGCGACCGCTTCACCGCCCGCACGGTGACCGGCCTCAGCTCCGAGGCCCGCTCCCCGATCTGGCTCCAGCGTCGTCTCCAGAAGGTCGGCATGCGCCCGATCTCGCTCGCCGTCGACGTCACCAACTACGTGATGATGGAGCTCGGCCAGCCGCTGCACGCCTACGACCGCTCCCTGGTCCAGGGCACCATCGGCGTACGCCGGGCCGCGGAGGGCGAGAAGATCGTCACCCTCGACGGCACCGAGCGGAAGCTGCACGCCGAGGACCTCGTCATCACCGACGACCGCGGCCCGATCGGCCTCGCCGGCGTCATGGGCGGCGCCAACACGGAGATCGCGGACCACGGTGCCGCCGAGAACGGGGGCAACGCGACGACCGACGTGGTCATCGAGGCCGCCCACTTCAACCAGGTGTCCATCGCGCGCACCGCCCGCCGCCACAAGCTGTCCTCCGAGGCCTCCCGCCGCTTCGAGCGCGGCGTCGACCCGCAGGCCGCGGCGGCGGCCGCCCAGCGGACCGTCGACCTGCTCGTGCTGCTCGCGGGCGGCACCGCCGAGGCCGGTGTCACCGAGATCAGCGCCCCGTCCGCGCCGCACACCATCAGCGTCCCGGCCGATCACCCGGACAAGGTCGCGGGCGTCACGTACGGCCGCGAGACTGTCGTACGCCGCCTCCAGGAGGTCGGCTGCGACGTGTACGGCCAGGACGAGCTGATCGTCACCGTGCCGTCCTGGCGGCCCGACCTCACCGACCCGAACGACCTGGCCGAAGAGGTCATCCGCCTGGAGGGCTACGAGAACCTGCCCTCCACGCTGCCCAGGCCCCCGGCGGGCCGCGGCCTGACCTCCCGGCAGCGGCTGCACCGCCGCGTCGGCCGGGTGCTGGCCGGCGCCGGTTACGTCGAGGCGCCGAACTACCCGTTCGTCAGCGAGCAGGTCTTCGACCAGCTCGGGCTGGACGCCGACGACCCGGCCCGCCGCGTCGTCAAGCTGGTCAACCCGCTCAGCGACGAGGAGCCCGCGCTGCGGACCACGCTGCTGCCGGGGCTGCTCGGCGCGCTGCGGCGCAACGACGGCCGGGGCTCGCACGACCTGGCGCTGTTCGAGACCGGCCTGGTCTTCCACCCGCGCGACGAGCGGAAGGCCGCCGCCAACCTGCCCGTCGACCGGCGCCCCGGCGAGGACGACCTCACCGCGCTGGACGCCGCGCTGCCCGACCAGCCGCGGCACGTCGCCGTCGTCATGACCGGCGCCCGCGAGCAGGCCGGCTGGTGGGGCAAGGGCCGTCCGGCCGACTGGGCCGACGCCATCGAGGCCGCCCGGTCCGTCGCCCGCGAGGCCGGTGCCGAACTGGGCTTCCGCAAGGGCCAGTACGGTCCGTGGCACCCGGGCCGCTGCGCCGAGCTGACGGTCACCGTCGACGGCACCGAGCGGGTCGTCGGACACGCCGGTGAGCTGCACCCGCGCGTCCTGAAGACGCTGGGCCTGCCCGCGCGCAGCTGTGCGATGGAGCTGGACCTCGACGCCGTGGAGCGGGTCGGCGACGACACTCCGCAGGCGCCGGGCATCTCCACGTTCCCGGTCGCCACGCAGGACGTCGCGCTGGTCGTCGACGAGTTCGTCCCGGCGGCGGAGGTCGAGGCCGCGCTGCGCGAGGGCGCCGGTGAACTGCTGGAGTCCATCCGGCTGTTCGACGTCTACGGCAACGCGGAGCAGCTGGGCGAGGGGCGCAAGTCCCTGGCGTACGCGCTGCGCTTCCGTGCGGGGGACCGGACGCTGACGGTCGACGAGGCGTCGGCTGCCCGCGATGCGGCGGTCGCCCTCGCGGGCGAGCGTGTTGGAGCGGTGCTGCGTAGTTAGGGATTCGCCCGAGGGGCGGGGGGCTTCTGCCGATTTGGCGACTGCGGGTAGTCGGTGGCCGGTCGCGCAGTTCCCCGCGCCCCTAAAAGGGGCGTCAGGGCAACGTGCCTTCTTTCAGGGGCGCGGGGAACTGCGCGAGCAACCACGACGTGCCCGCGGCCGACGACGCGCCGCAATCCTCCACGCAACCGGCGGAGCCAGCGCGCCGTCCGCCCCGCCACGGAGTGTCGGGCAGGCAGCCGGGCGGACGGCGTGGAAACGGGCCGCCGCACTGTACGAGGGGGAGCCGGCGGCCCGGCCGGCCTCTTTCGAGGCAGTTAAGTCAACCGTCCCGGAACTCTCCGCGACAGTGCGCACACGGTACGGATGCGCGTACTCCGTTCACACCCCGTGTGAAGACCGACGCACTACGCTGTCGGCACCGAGTCACCGGGGGGCACCCATGCAGCCCAACACCCTGCTCGACGCGATCCTCGACGAGGCCGGGGTCTCGCACGCGGGACTCGCCGCGCACGTCAACCAGGCGGGGAGAGCGCGCGGGCTCGCGCTGAGGTACGAACACACCGCCGTCGCCCGGTGGTTGAAGGGACAGCGACCGCGCGGTCAGGTGCCCGACCTGATCTGCGAGGTTCTCGCGTCCCGGCTGCACCGCCCCGTCACCCTCGACGACATCGGCCTCGGCGTGCCCGGTGAGCCGGCCGCCCCGCACACCGGTTCACTGTCCGGGTTCGTGGAGCGTGCGACCGCACTGTGGCGCTCCGACCAGCAGCAGCGCCCGCACATCCTCGGCGCTCCCGCGCTCACCGGTACGCCCGCCGTGATGCCGGTGTGGGAGTGGGAGAACCCGCCCGAGGACGTGGACGTCTCCCGTGGCGGCCGGCACCGAGTCACCGCGGGAGACCTGGAGACGCTGCGCTGCGCCCGCGCCCACTACGAGCAGATGTACCGCAAGGCCGGCGGCGTGGCGACCCGCGCCCGCATCGTCGGGTTCCTCAACTCCGAGGCCGCCCCGCTGCTGCGCGGCAGTTACACGGACGCCACCGGCCGCCAGTTGCACCGGGCCACCGGCGGTCTGGTCGCCGTCGCCGGCATCTGCGCGTACGACTCCGACGCGCACGGCCTCGCGCAGCGCTACTTCCACCAGGCCCTGCGGCTCGCCAAGGCCAGCGGGGACCGGGGCCTGGGCGCCTACGTCATCGCCCTGCTGGTCAACCAGGCGCTGTTCATGCGGGAGAACCGGCAGGCCGTCGCCTTCGCCGAGGCCGCCCTGCGCGCCGCCGGACGGCACATCACCCCGGCCCTCGCATCCGACCTGTACGCGATGCAGGCGAAGGCGTACGCCCACCTCGGCGACGGCACGAGCGCCCTGTCCTGCATCCGGCGGGCCGAGCAGGCCGCCGAACGCATCCGGCGCGGATACGAACCCGACGAGACCGGCTATGTCCAGCCCGGCCTGGTCAACGTCCAGGTGGCGGAGGCGCTGCTGAGCCTCGGGGAACTGGCGGCGGCGGGCGAGCACGCCGCGGCGGCCGTCGACAACCCCGCGCACGACCGGGGCCGCGTGCACCGGCTCGCCATGCTCAGCACGATCGAACTGCGCCAGGGCAACGCCGACAAGGCGGTGGCAACCGCGGTGCAGATGGCCGAACAGGCTCGGGGCATGGAGTCCCAGCGCCTGCGCGACAGACTCCGCGCGGTCCGCGAGCACCTGGTGCGCAGCGGTTGCGCGGGTACCGCGGAGGCCGCCGAACTCATCGACGGGGCGCTGCGCGTACCCCTGTGACCGCCAGGTCCCCGGGCGCCCTGCGCCCGCCGCTGCGCCGTGAGCGGCCGCCGTGCGCCTGCTGCCGGGACGCCACTGCTGCGATATTGCCACCTACTCCAGGAAAGGTGGCAGAACAGTGCAGTGGACGAAAGAGAACGAACAAACCGTGTACTCAAACCGCTGGTTCAGCGTCAATCTCGCCGACGTCGGGCTACCGGACGGCCGGCATCTCGACCACTTCCTCATACGGATGCGCCCCGTGGCCGTGGCCACGGTCGTCAACGAGGCGAGCGAGGTCCTCCTGCTGTGGCGGCACCGGTTCATCACCGACAGCTGGGGCTGGGAACTCGCGGCCGGTGTCGTCGAGGACGGCGAGGACATAGCGGTGGCCGCGGCCAGGGAACTGGAGGAGGAGACCGGCTGGCGGCCGGGACCGCTGCGCCACCTCATGAGCGTGGAGCCGTCCAACGGCCTCACCGACGCCCGGCACCACATCTACTGGGCCGACGAGGGCGCGTACGTCGGACACCCCGTGGACGACTTCGAGTCGGACCGCCGGGAATGGGTCCCCCTCAAGCTCGTTCCCGACATGGTCGCCCGCGGGGAGGTCCCGGCCGCCAACATGGCGGCCGCGTTACTCCTGCTGCACCATCTCCGGTCCTAGCTAGGGCCTGTCTGACAATTCGCGTCGTCGCCCGGAGGGCGGCCTCGCGGCGTCAGGTGCGTGCTCTCGGCGTGCCGGGCGCAGAGCCTCGTACTGGATGTACTTGGCTTTGCGCCCGGTGCGGCGAGAGTGCGTGCATGGCGTCGCGAGGCAGGCGGGAATTGTCAGACAGGCCCTAGTGCCCGAGGGCCTGCCACACCGCCACGACCAGGGCGCCCAGGGCGGTGAGGACCGCGATCGAGGGAAGCGGCCAGCGGGCGTGCTCCAGGGCGGTCAGCCGGGCGTTCAGCTCCTCCAACTCCTTGGCGCTCTCCTCGGTGCGATGGGAGAGCAGGGCCAGCCCGCCCTCGACGCGGGCGTACGCCACATCGAGCCGGCGCCGTAACTCTGCGAGTTCTCCCTGATGGACGGAATGCTCGGGATCGGCGGTCACGAACCGCTCCTTTCCGTAGTCGTCTCACGTCCCTTGCATGTGCATGGTGAGTCAACTCGCCTGGTGGGCGCGCGGGGAGAGTGTGCGAGCGGCATATGCGGGCCCGGTGCGCACACGCCGTGTGAATGCCGCGGGCCCGGCACCTCGTCAGGTACCGGGCCCGCGGATCGTCACTCTCCGTGTCAGCCGTACGAGTAGAAGCCCGAACCGCTCTTGCGGCCGAGGCGGCCCGCGTCGACCATGCGCTGGAGCAGCGGGGGAGCGGCGTACAGCGGCTCCTTGTACTCCTCGTACATCGAGTACGCGACCGAGGAGACCGTGTCCAGGCCGATCAGGTCGGACAGCTTCAGCGGGCCCATCGGATGGGCGCAGCCCATCTCCATGCCGTTGTCGATGTCCTCGCGGCTGGCGATGCCCGACTCGAACATCCGGATCGCGGAGAGGAGGTACGGGATCAGTAGCGCGTTGACCACGAAGCCGGAGCGGTCCTGGGCGCGGATGGAGTGCTTGCCGAGCACCTTCTCGGTGAACAGCTGCGCCCGGCTGAGCGTGCCCTCGGAGGTGGTGAGCGCCGGGATCAGCTCGACCAGCTGCTGCACCGGGGCCGGGTTGAAGAAGTGGATGCCGATGACGTGGTCGGGCCGCGAGGTGGCGACCGCCAGCTTCACCAGCGGGATCGAGGAGGTGTTGGAGGCCAGGATCGCGTCCGGCCGGGTCACGACCTGGTCGAGCACCTGGAAGATCTCGGTCTTGACCTGCTCGTTCTCGACGACGGCCTCGATCACCAGATCACGGTCGGCGAACTCGCCGAGGTCGGTGGTGAAGCTCAGGCGCGCCTGCGTCGCGTCCCGCTCCTCCTCGGTGATCTTGCCGCGCTCGGCGGCCTTGGTGAGCGAGTTGTACAGCCGGGTCCGGCCGATCTCCAGGGCTTCGCCGGTGGTCTCGGCGACCATCACCTCCAGACCGGAGCGGGCGCACACCTCGGCGATGCCCGCCCCCATCTGACCGCAGCCCACCACGCCGACGCGTGTGATATCTCCCGAGATGCCGGTCACATCGTCCCTTTCGCTGACTTCAAGGCTGGCAGCAGGCGCGTCGGGGTCCCCGGTGCCTGCTCCGATCGAGCACGTTACCTCCGAATGGTCACGGATCCGTCTCCCGGGTCGGGCATGCTGGGTTCCCCCTCACGATCCGTGACCGTGCGGATCCCATGCGTTCAGGAGGTCTTCCCATGGGCCGTGTCTCGCGTCGTGCCTTCACGGTGGCGGCGTTGTCGGCGTTCACCATGGCGCCCCGGGCGTCGGCGGCGCCGATCCCGTCCGGCGCACCGACCCCGCCGACAGCACCGGGCGGCCCCGCGGCGGGACCGCCCGCCCGTCGTGCCGTCACCGGGATGCGGGGCATGTGGCTGGCCACGGTGGCCAACCGCGACTGGCCCACCCGCGCGGGGCTGCGTGCCGCCGAGCAGCGCGCGGAACTGATCGAGCACCTCGACAACGCGGTCCGGCACCGCCTCAACACGGTGATCTTCCAGGTGCGTCCGACGGCCGACGCGCTGTGGCCGTCGGCGTACGAGCCGTGGTCGGAGTACCTGTCCGGCAGCCAGGGCCGCGACCCGGGCTGGGACCCCCTGGGCACGGCCGTGCAGGAGGCCCACGCCCGCGGCCTGGAGCTGCACGCCTGGTTCAACCCGTACCGCGTCGCCACGCACGACGACCCGGCCCGCCTGGTGCCCTCACACCCCGGCCGCAAGAACCCCGGATGGCTCGTGCCGTACGGCGGGAAGCTCTACTACAACCCGGGACTGCCCGAGGTCCGGGCCTTCGTCCAGGACGCGATGATGGACGCGGTGGGGAAGTACGCCGTGGACGGCGTCCACTTCGACGACTACTTCTACCCCTACCCGGTGGCGGGCCAGAGCTTCGACGACGGCGGCACCTACAGCACCTTCGGCAGCGGCTTCGCCACCAAGGCCGCCTGGCGGCGGGAGAACATCGACCTGCTGGTGCGCGAGACCGCGGAGCGGGTCAAGAAGGTCCGCCCGGCCGCCCGCTTCGGGGTCAGCCCGTTCGGGGTGTGGCGCAACGCGGCCACCGACGCGAAGGGCTCGGACACCAGGGCGGGCGTGCAGACGTACGACGACCTGCACGCGGACACCCGCAAGTGGGTGCGCGAGGGCTGGCTCGACTACATCGTGCCGCAGCTGTACTGGAACATCGGCCTGGACGCCGCCGACTACGCGAAGCTGCTCCCCTGGTGGGCGGAGGTGGCCAAGGGCAGCCGGACGCAGCTGTACGCGGGTGAGGCCCTGTACAAGGCCGGCGACCCGGCGCAGCCCGCCGCGTGGCAGGACCCCGCCGAACTGTCCCGGCACCTCACGCTGGCCCAGCAACACCCCGAGGTGCGCGGGCACGTCTTCTTCTCCGCGAAGGAGGTGGCGGAGGACCGGATCGGGGCGATGGCGCGGGTGAGTGCCGACCACTACGCGCGAGCGGCCGGCACCTCCCGCCACGACGGGTAGGAATGACGCCGGCTAGAGCTGGATCTCCCTGTGCCGGATCTCGGAGTCGGGGCCGGGCGAGCACACCGCCTCGTGCCCGTCCTCGAACCTGACCCGGTACGGGGGTGCGCCCTCCTTGCCCATGACTTCGACGATTTCCGCGACCTTGTCGTGCTCACCGACAACCCGGCCGTGCTGGATCAGCTGGTCGCCCTTGGTTGCTCGCATGCGCGAGGCCTCCTCACCTGTGTGCCGCAGGGCGGGCCCTACCCCCGGGCCCGCTGGGTGACCGCGATGCACACCAGTACCGCCGCGGCCGTCAGCGGAGCGGCCACCGTCAGGTGCTCACCCAGGAGAAGTACCGACCACACCAGTGTGAGCAGCGGCTGGGCCAGTTGCAACTGGCTGGCCTTGGGGATGCCGATCGCCGCCATGCCCCGGTACCAGACGACCAGGCCCAGGAACTGCGAGCCCGCCGCCACCCACAGCAAGCCGGTCACGCTGTGCGCCGTCAGGTGCACCGGCTCGAAGGACAGGGCCACGGCGGCCATCGGCACGGTCAGCGGCACGCACAGCACCAGCGCCCAGCCGATGACCTGCCAGCCCGGCATCACCCGGGCCAGCCGGCCGCCCTCGGTGTAGCCGGCCGCGCACACCAGCAGCGCCGCGAAGAGATAGGCGTCGGCCGTGGTCAGGGCGCCGCCGCTCTGCTGCACCGTGAAGGCGAGCACGGCCGCCGCACCCGCCAGGGCCGCGATCCAGAAGGTGCGCGAGGGGCGGGTGCCGAGACGCAGCGCGGACAGCAGCGCGGTGGTCAGCGGGAGCAGGCCGACCACGACGGCGGCGTGCGCGGTGGTCGAGGTCTGCAGCGCGAGCGTGGTCAGCAACGGGAAGCCGAGGACGACGCCACCGCCCACCACCGCGAGCCCGAACCAGTGCCGCCGCTCGGGCAGCGCCACCCGCAGCCCCAGCAGACAGCCACCCGCGATCATCGCGGCGAGGATGCTGCGCACGGCGATCAGGGACCAGGGGCCGAAGCCCTCCAGGCCCCACGCGGTGGCGGGGAAGGTGAGGGAGAAGGCGACGACACCGAGGGCGGCCTGCAGGGTGCCGAGCGAGCCGGTGCCGGACGAGCCGGTGCCGACTGTGGTGGCCGGGCCGCCAACCGCTATCGCCGTCGATCCAGTAGCGCTACTCTGTGCTCTCATGCATGAGCGTAGCAGTGTCGCTGAACTGGCCAACCAGTTGCGGCGGGAGCTCGACCGCTACTCACCCGGAGGAAAGCTCCCGTCGAGCCGGGCCCTCGTCGACCGATTCCGGGTGAGCCCGGTGACCGTCTCCCGCGCCCTGGCGCAGCTGGCCGCCGAGGGGCTGGTGGTCACCCGGCCCGGCGCCGGGGCCTTCCGTGCCCGGCAACGCGAGTCGGCCGCGCCCTCCGGGGACACCTCGTGGCAGGAGGTCGCGCTCAGCGCCGACGGTGCCTCCGACCTCGTACCGCGCTCGGTCGACGCCTCCGGAGTCCTGGTCTCGCTGGCCGCGCCGCCGCCCGGCGTCGTGGAGTTCAACGGCGGCTATCTGCACACGTCGCTGCAGCCGGAGCGGGCGATGGCGGCGGCCCTGTCCCGGGCCGGGCGGCGCCCCGGTGCATGGGGCCGGCCGCCGATGGAGGGGCTGCCGGAGCTGCGGGAGTGGTTCGCGCGCAGCATCGGCGGCGCCATCACGGCGGCGGAGGTGCTGATCACCGCGGGCGGTCAGTCCGCGCTGACCACCGCCCTGCGCGCCCTCGCCCCGCCCGGCACCCCCGTCCTCGTCGAGTCCCCGACGTACCCCGGCATGCTGGCCATCGCGCGGGCGGCCGGTCTGCGCCCGGTGCCGGTCCCCGTGGACGCGGACGGTGTGCGGCCTGCCCTGCTCGCCGACGCCTTCCGGGCGACCGGCGCCCGCGTCTTCGTCTGCCAGCCCCTGTTCCAGAACCCGACCGGTGCCGTGCTCGCCCCCGAGCGGCGCGGCGAGGTGCTGCGCATCGCCCGCGCGGCCGGCGCCTTCGTCGTCGAGGACGACTTCGTGCGGCGGCTGGTGCACGAGGACTCGGGCCCGCTGCCCGCCCCGCTCGCCGCCGACGACCCGGACGGCGTCGTCGTCCACGTCTGCTCGCTGACCAAGGCGACCTCGCCCAGTTTCCGGGTCAGCGCCCTGGCCGCGCGCGGACCGGTGCTGGAGAGGCTGCGGGCCATCCAGGTCGTCGACACCTTCTTCGTGCCCCGGCCCCTCCAGGAAGCGGCGCTGGAACTCGTCGGCTCGCCCGCCTGGCCACGCCATCTACGCGCGGTCTCGGCGGAGTTGAAGGCCCGCCGCGACGCGATGACGTCCGCACTGCGCCTGCACCTGCCCGAGGTGTCCCTGCCGCACATCCCCTCCGGCGGCTACCACCTGTGGCTGCGCCTGCCCGAGGGCACTGGGGGCACCTCCCAGGCTTTCGGCTCCGGGGGAGAGTCGGGGCTCACCTCGGCAGCCCTGCGCGCGGGCGTCGCCATCACCCCCGGCCGCCCGTACTTCAGCGCCGAACCCCCGGCCCCCCACCTCCGGCTGAGCTTCGCGGCGGTCGGGGGCGTCGGAGAGATCGCGGAAGGGGTACGGCGCCTGCGCACGGCCTGTGCGGAGGTGTGGGGGCAAGGGGCGACGGGATAGCGGGTCGACGTCGCCCACGCACGACGCGCACGGCGTCCACGAGAAGCTGGGCTTCACGGCGTTGGACCGGCCCGATCAGTGGATGGCGCCCGCCTTCGGCCGGTGAGCCGTGGCGCACCCTGGGTAACCCACAGGTAACACCTCTTGACCTGCGCACCTGCGCGCAGCACCATCACCGCATGGCGCTTCGGGTCACGTTCGTCGCGGCCGCACGCAGCTCACCGCTGCTCGCGGAGCGCTTCGACGACGACCGGCCGCTGGACCAGGCCGGCTGGGACGAGGTGCTGCGCGCCGCCGGTGAGCTGCTGCCGCTCGCGGCGTCCGAGTTGCGCTACTGCTCGCCCACGCCCCGCAGCCGTGCCACCGGGGACGCCATCGGCTTCGCGCCGCTGGTGCAACTCGCCCTGCGGGAGTGCGACATGGGCCGCTGGCGCGGGCTGACCCTCGGCGAGGCCATGGCCCGGGAGCCGGCGGCCGTGGACGCCTGGCTCGCCGACCCGCGCACGGCTCCGCACGGCGGCGAGTCGTTGCTGGCCTTCATCACCCGGGTCGGCGGCTGGCTCGACACCCGTCCCTGCGGGGACGGCGACCGTATCGTCGCCGTGGCCGAGCCGTCCGTGATCCGGGCCGCGCTGGTGTACGCGTTGAAGGCGCCGCCCGCGACGTACTGGAACCTGGACGTCCGTCCCCTGTCGACGACCACGGTCACGGGCCGTGCCGGCCACTGGAACCTCCGCTTCGAAGGCGCGCCCGCCTAGGGCGCCTCCTGGGGCGCCTCCTGGGTGCCGGGCGTGTCCCGGGTGTAGTCCGTGGTGAGCAGCAGGTCCTTCGCCGGGCCGCCCACGCGCCACACGGTCCGCCACCGGTTCCCGTCCCGGACGGTGAACTCGCCGCGGTAGAGGTCGGCGGCGCACGGGTGGTCGGCCACGTGGTGCCCCGAGGTCAGGTTCAGGCCGTGGAAGGGCCTGCCGTCCGCGAAACGCACGTCGGCGGTGCCCGGCGCGGCCCCCGGTTCGTAGCGCAGCGTCCGCTCGGCGGGGCGGGTCACGCCCTGCCAGGTGAAGGCCCCGGACTCCCGGCTCACCAGCCCGCCGCCGGCGAGCGCGTCGAAGGCCGTGGTCCCCTCGAAGAGACCCTCCGCGCCGCTCGCCAGATCCCGCACCGACCGCCGGGTGCGCCACCGGCCCGCGAGATACGCCAGCACATCCGGCACCGGCCACAACCCGCTCATTTCCACCCGCTTTCCGCCCCCGGCCCACTGGTTGCCGCGCGACCCATTGACGCGCCTCCGCCACCTCCCTATCTTGCCGTTCGAAGTGCTGACCAATGTCCGATATTTCGAACGACCTAGTGAGAGCCGCGGAGTATCCATGTCACGCACCCGCTGGAGACTCGGTCTCAGCGTCACCGCCCTCCTGACGGCTTCCGCCCTGCTGCCGTCCCCGGCGCACGCGGAGGCCGTCACCGACTACGCGATCACCGTCGACCCGTCCGCCGAGGGCGCCGCGATCGACGACACGATGTACGGCGTCTTCTACGAGGACATCAACCGGGCCGCCGACGGCGGCCTGTACGCCGAACTCGTGCAGAACCGGTCCTTCGAGTACTCCACCGCCGACAACGCCTCGTACACCCCGCTCACCTCCTGGGCGGCCGACGGCGCGGCCGAAGTGCTGAACGACGCCGGCCGCCTCAACGAGCGCAACCGCAACTACCTCTCCCTGGGGGCCGGTTCCTCCGTCGCCAACGCCGGCTACAACACCGGCATCAGGGTCGAGAAGGGCGGGAAGTACGACTTCTCGGTGTGGGCCCGCGCCGAGAGCGGCACCACCCTCACCGTCACCCTCAGGGACGCCGCCGGCACGCTCGCGAAGGTCCGCCAGGTCGCCGCGAAGGGGAAGTGGCGCAAGTACACCGCCACCTTCAAGGCGACCCGCACCAGCAGCCACGGCCGCCTCGCCGTCGCCACCACGGCCCCCGCCGCCCTCGACATGGTGTCCCTCTTCCCCCGCGACACCTACCGGCACCAGTCCAACGGTCTGCGCAAGGACCTCGCCGAGAAGATCGAGGCCCTCGACCCCGGCTTCCTGCGCTTCCCCGGCGGCTGCCTCGTCAACACCGGCTCCATGGAGGACTACAGCGAGGCGAGCGGCTGGCAGCGCGAGCGCAGCTACCAGTGGAAGGACACCATCGGCTCGGTCGAGGAGCGCGCCACCAACGCCAACTTCTGGGGCTACAACCAGAGCTACGGCCTCGGCTACTACGAGTACTTCCGCTTCGCCGAGGACATCGGCGCCATGCCGCTGCCCGTCGTGCCCGCCCTGGTCACCGGCTGCGGCCAGAACAAGGCCACCGACGACGACGCGCTGCTGAAGCGGCACATCCAGGACACCCTGGACCTCATCGAGTTCGCCAACGGCCCCCGCACCAGCGAGTGGGGCGGTGTGCGCGCCGAGATGGGCCACCCCAAGCCCTTCCACCTCACCCACATCGGCGTGGGCAACGAGGAGAACCTCCCCCGGGAGTTCATGACCCGCTTCCAGCAGTTCCGCACCGCCATCGAGGCGGAGTACCCGGACATCACCGTCGTCTCCAACTCCGGCCCGGACGACTCCGGCACCACCTTCGACACGGCCTGGCAGCTGAACCGCGAGGCAGGCGTCGACATGGTCGACGAGCACTACTACAACAGCCCGCAGTGGTTCCTCCAGAACAACGACCGCTACGACTCGTACGACCGCAGCGGCCCGAAGGTCTTCCTCGGCGAGTACGCCTCCCAGGGCAACGCCTGGAAGAACGCGCTGTCCGAGGCCGCGTTCATGACCGGCCTGGAGCGCAACGCGGACATCGTCAAGCTCGCCTCCTACGCCCCGCTGCTCGCCAACGAGGACTACGTGCAGTGGAGCCCGGACATGATCTGGTTCAACAACCACGCGTCCTGGAACTCGGCCAACTACGAGGTCCAGAAACTCTTCATGAACAACACCGGCGACCGCGTCGTCCCCTCGACGGCGACCGGCACACCGACCGTCAGCGGCCCCATCACCGGCGCCGTCGGCCTGTCGACCTGGGCGACCAGCGCGGCCTACGACGACGTGAAGGTGACCTCGGCCGACGGGAAGACCCTCCTGACCGACGACTTCTCCGGTGACGCCTCGCAGTGGACCCACTCGGGCGCCGGCAGCTGGACCGTCCAGGACGGCCAGTACGTCCAGACCGACGCCGCCGCCGAGAACACCCTGGTCACGGCGGGCGACCCGACCTGGCAGAACTACGACCTGCACGTGAAGGCGACCAAGAAGTCCGGCAAGGAGGGCTTCCTCGTCGCCTTCGGCGTCAAGGACACCGGCAACTACTACTGGTGGAACCTGGGCGGCTGGAACAACACCCAGTCCGCCGTCGAACAGGCCTCGGACGGCGGCAAGTCGACGCTCCTGTCCAAGGCCGGATCGATCGAGACGGGCCGCGCCTACGACATCGACATCAAGGTACGGGGCCGCCAGGTCACCCTCTACCTCGACGGCCAGGAGTGGGGCAGCTTCACCGACGACAAGCCGGCCGAGCCGTTCCGCCAGATCGTCACCGAGGACAAGCGCACCGGCGAGCTGATCGTCAAGGTCGTCAACGCCCAGGACACGGCCGCCCGCACCGCCGTCGACCTCGGCGGCGCCAAGGTCGCCTCCAAGGCCCGCGTCACCACGCTGGCCGCCGACCCGGACGCGGTCAACACCGAGACGGACACACCGGTCACCCCGGTGCGGTCCACCTTCTCGGGCGTGGCGGACGAGTTCACGCACACCTTCCCGGCGAACTCGGTGACGTTCCTGCGGATCAGGCAGCGGTAGCCGACGGACCGACCTGGGGCGGCCTCACCAGTACGCGCGGTCGTCCCAGGCCTCGAACCCGGCGAACTCCAGCGGGTCGTCCTCCTCGTCCAGACCGGCCAGCCCGGGGGTGACGAGTTCGCCGCGCTGCCAGGCGACGAGCGTGTCGACCAGACCGCCCTCCAGCGGCGCCCCCTGAGGGGCGTGGCGTGGCCACACCACAAGGGGCCAGGCGTCGGGGTCGTCGCCCTCGGTGAGCCAGCCGAGGTGGTCGGCGTCGATGGAGTTGGCGAAGGGAAGGAAACCGCCCGGCTCGGGCCAGGGGGTGAGGGGGTACCACTCGGGGTGGTCGGCCCTGTGGGATCGGTACGCGCCGAGGACCGTCTCGACATGGGTGACGAAGCGCCGCTCGCCGGTCCGCAGGGGCGTCAGGAAGCGCAGCCACTCGCTCCAGCAGCCGGCGCCGTAGATGTCCATCAGCCGCGTGTACTCGCCCGGCAGCCGCGTGCCCAGTTCGACGAACAGTCCCTCCCAGGTGCCGCCACCGAGATACGGGCGCTCGGGCGGTGGCGACAGCAGGCGCAGGGCGTCCAGGCCGGTGCCGGACTCCAGCGCGACGCGCCGCTCCTCGTCGGTCAGCCGGGGAGGGGCGGGCTCGGGCGGCGCCCAGGGGGTGGCCGTCCGCAGGAAGGCGGTCCGGGCGACGCTGCCGGGCAACGGGCCCATCAGCGGGCCGGGCGGAGAAGGCAGCTCCCAGCTGTCGCGGACGGCGTGCCGCAGGTACTCGGTGAGCGTGAGGTCGTACGTGTGCCAGTCCCGCAGCCCACTGCCCGGCACCGAGCCCTGGTGCCGCACGACCACGGTCCACTCGTCCGGGTCGCTGGAGACGGACGTGTCCCAGAAGAGGACGTCGGAGCCCCGGGTGCATCCCCAGGCCAGGAGCCCGCCCGGCTCGGGATGGACCGCGAACCGCTCCTCCTCCGGCAGGTCCCGGACGTCGATCCGCGCCTCGCGGTGCGTCTCGCGCAGCCACTCACCGTAGTCGAACCGGCCGTCCTCCACACAGGGCACGTGGATCCAGAAGAATTCGCCGAAGTCCAGCGGCCCGTACCGGTCGGCGAGCCGTTTGTACTCACCCGGCAGCGGAACCCCGAGCCACTCCTCGACGGCGGCCCAGTCCACGGGGACGGGAGCGGGCGGCCGCTCGCCGTCGGCTTCGGTGAAGTCGACGAGGTCGACGGCCACGGGGTCCTCCGGTGCACTCTGATGATCGGTCGGCAGCCCGCCGATTCTCCCGGACGCTCACCGGCGGCGGAACGGGCACCCCTCCCCGGCACGCCTCCCCGGGCACCCCCTTCCGGGCGCCACGCCAGGGCACCACCGCCCCGCGAAAGCAGATTGCATAAACGTGCAGCGATACGTATAGTCATGCCATCAAGGAGGAGGATGTCATGGCGGTACGTGCGGCGGTGGCCGGAGCGAGTGGGTATGCGGGCGGTGAGCTGCTGCGTCTGCTCCTCGCGCACCCCGAGGTCGAGATCGGCGCCCTGACCGGCAACTCCAACGCGGGACAGAGGCTCGGCGCGCTGCAGCCGCATCTGCTGCCGCTGGCCGACCGGGTCCTGGAGGCGACGACGCCCGAGGTCCTCGCCGGACACGATGTCGTGTTCCTCGCGCTGCCGCACGGGCAGTCCGCCGCCGTCGCCGAGCAGCTCGGTCCGGACGTGCTGGTCGTGGACATGGGTGCCGACTTCCGGCTCAGGGACGCGGCCGACTGGGAGCAGTTCTACGGCTCCCCGCACGCCGGCACCTGGCCCTACGGCCTGCCCGAACTGCCGGGTGTCCGCGCCGCGCTGGAGGGGTCCAAGCGCGTCGCGGTGCCCGGTTGCTACCCGACCGCCGTGTCGCTGGCGCTCTTCCCGGCCTACGCCGCCTCGCTCGCCGAGCCCGAGGCCGTGATCGTCGCCGCCTCCGGCACCTCCGGCGCGGGCAAGGCGGCCAAGCCGCACCTGCTGGGCAGCGAGGTCATGGGCTCCATGTCGCCGTACGGCGTCGGGGGCCTGCACCGGCACACCCCCGAGATGATGCAGAACCTCGGCGCGGCGGCGGGAGAGCCGGTCACCGTCTCGTTCACGCCGACCCTCGCGCCGATGCCCCGCGGCATCCTCGCCACCTGCACCGCCAAGGCGAAGTCCGGCGTCACCGCCGAGGCCGTGCGCGCCGCCTACGAGAAGGCCTTCGCCGACGAGCCCTTCGTGCACCTGCTGCCCGAGGGCCAGTGGCCGGCGACCGCGTCCGTCTACGGTTCCAACGCCGTTCAGATCCAGGTCGCGTACGACGCCGCCGCGGGCCGCATCATCGCCATCAGTGCCATCGACAACCTGGCCAAGGGCACCGCGGGCGGTGCCGTCCAGAGCATGAACATCGCCCTGGGTCTCGACGAGACCACCGGACTGACGACGATCGGAGTCGCGCCGTGAGTGTGACGGCAGCAAAGGGGTTCACGGCGGCCGGTGTCGCCGCCGGGATCAAGGAGAGCGGTGGCCCCGACCTGGCCCTCGTGGTCAACACCGGCCCCCGCCGCGCCGCCGCGGGCGTCTTCACCTCCAACCGCGTCAAGGCCGCGCCGGTGCTCTGGTCCGAGCAGGTGCTGAAGAGCGGGCAGGTGTCCGCCGTCGTCCTGAACTCGGGCGGCGCCAACGCGTGCACCGGACCCAAGGGCTTCCAGGACACCCACGCGACCGCGGAGAAGGTCGCGGAGGTGCTCGGCAGGGGGGCCGGAGAGGTCGCCGTCTGCTCCACCGGGCTCATCGGCGTACTGCTGCCCATGGACAAGCTGCTGCCGGGCGTCGAGACCGCCGCCGGTCAGCTCTCCGAGCACGGCGGAGAGAAGGCCGCCATCGCCATCAAGACCACCGACACCGTGCACAAGACGTCCGTCGTGACGAAGGACGGCTGGGCCGTGGGTGGTATGGCCAAGGGCGCGGGCATGCTCGCCCCCGGCCTCGCCACCATGCTCGTCGTCCTCACCACCGACGCCGACCTGGAGACCGAGGTGCTCGACCGCGCCCTGCGCGACGCCACCCGGGTCACCTTCGACCGCGTCGACTCCGACGGATGCATGTCCACCAACGACACGGTGCTGCTGCTCGCCTCCGGTGCCTCCGGCATCACCCCGGAGTACGCCGGGTTCGCCGAGGCCGTCCGCACCGTCTGCGACGACCTCGGCCAGCAGCTCATCCGGGACGCCGAGGGTGCCAGCAAGGACATCAAGGTCGAGGTCGTGAACGCCGCGACCGAGGACGACGCCGTCCAGGTCGGCCGCACCATCGCCCGCAACAACCTCCTCAAGTGCGCCATCCACGGCGAGGACCCCAACTGGGGCCGTGTCCTCTCCGCCATCGGCACCACCTCCGCCGCCTTCGAGCCCGACCGCCTCAACGTCGCCATCAACGGCGTCTGGGTCTGCAAGAACGGCGGCGTCGGCGAGGACCGCGAGCTGGTCGACATGCGCTACCGGGAGGTCCACGTCATCGCCGACCTCGCCGCCGGTGACGCCACCGCCACCATCTGGACCAACGACCTCACCGCCGACTACGTCCACGAGAACAGCGCGTACAGCTCATGAGTACGACGAGGAAGCACACCGCGCTCCCCAAGGCCCAGATCCTCATCGAGGCGCTGCCCTGGCTGACCCGGCACCACGGCAAGACCGTCGTCATCAAGTTCGGCGGCAACGCCATGATCGACGAGGACCTCAAGGCCGCCTTCGCCCAGGACGTCGTCTTCCTGCGCCACGCCGGCCTCAAGCCCGTCGTCGTGCACGGCGGCGGCCCGCAGATCAGCGCCGCGCTCGACAAGCACGGCATCGTCAGCGAGTTCAAGGCCGGCCTGCGCGTCACCACCGAGGACGCCATGGACGTCGTACGGATGGTGCTGGCCGGGCAGGTGCAGCGCGAGCTGGTCGGACTGCTCAACCAGCACGGCCCGTTCGCCGTCGGCCTCACCGGCGAGGACGCGCACACCATCACCGCCACCAAGCACCGGCCCGAGATCGACGGCGAGTCCGTCGACATCGGGCGGGTCGGTGAGATCACCGAGATCGACACCGGCGCCATCGAGGCGCTGCTCGCCGACGGCCGCATCCCCGTCGTCTCGTCGGTCGCCCGCTCCCAGGACGATCACCATGTCTACAACGTCAATGCTGATACGGCGGCTGCGGCACTCGCTGCGGCGCTCGGCGCCGAGACTCTCATGGTCCTCACCGACGTCGAGGGCCTCTACGAGGACTGGCCGGACTCCGACGAGGTGATCAGCCGCCTCACCGCCGCCCAGCTGGAGAAGCTGCTGCCGGACCTGTCCTCGGGCATGGTGCCGAAGATGGAGGGCTGCCTGCACGCCGTACGCAACGGCGTCAACACCGCCCGGGTCATAGACGGCCGGGTCCAGCACTCGATCCTGCTGGAGATCTTCACCGACGAGGGCATCGGCACGATGGTCGTGCCGGACGAACAGGGGGAGTCGTGAGCAACACCGGGGGACCGACCACAGGGGGAGCCGTGAGCAACGAAGAGCTGACCGGGCGGTGGCAGGGCGCGCTCATGAACAACTACGGCACCCCGCGCCTGCCCCTGGTGCGCGGCGAGGGATCCCGGCTCTGGGACGCCGACGGCAAGGAGTACCTCGACTTCGTCGGCGGCATCGCGGTCAACGCGCTCGGCCACGCCCACCCGGCGGTGGTGGAGGCGGTGAGCCGGCAGATCGCCTCCCTCGGCCACGTCTCCAACCTCTTCGTCGCCGAGCCGCCCGTCGCCCTCGCCGAACGGCTGCTCCAGCGCTTCGGCCGCGACGGCAAGGTCTACTTCTGCAACTCCGGCGCCGAGGCCAACGAGGGCGCCTTCAAGATCGGCCGACTGACCGGGCGGCCGCACATGGTCGCCACCCACGGCGGCTTCCACGGCCGCACCATGGGCGCGCTGGCGCTGACCGGCCAGCCCGGCAAGCAGGAGCCGTTCCTGCCGCTGCCCGGCGACGTCACCCACGTACCGTACGGCGACCCGCAGGCGCTGGCCGCCGCGGTCACCGAGGAGACCGCCCTCGTCGTCATCGAGCCGATCCAGGGCGAGAACGGCGTCGTCGTCCCGCCCCCCGGCTACCTGAAGGCGGCCCGCGCCATCACCGCCGCCACCGGCGCGCTCCTCGTCCTGGACGAGGTGCAGACCGGCATCGGCCGGACCGGGCACTGGTTCGAGTACCAGGCCCACGAGGGCGTCCTGCCGGATGTCGTCACCCTCGCCAAGGGCCTCGGCGGCGGACTGCCGCTGGGCGCGACCGTCGCCTTCGGCCGCGCGGCCGAGCTGCTCCAGCCCGGCCAGCACGGCACGACCTTCGGCGGTAACCCGGTCGCCTGCGCCGCCGGACTCGCCGTACTCGACTCCATCGCGGACGAGGGACTGCTGGACAACGTCAAGCGGCAGAGCGAGAAGCTGCGGGGCGGGGTGGAGGCGCTCGGCCATCCGCTCGTCGGCCACGTCCGGGGGGCGGGACTGCTCCTGGGTATCGTGCTCACCGAGCCGCTCGCCGCCCAGGTGCAGCAGGCGGCTCAGGACGCCGGAATCCTGGTGAACGCGCCCGCACCCGATGTCGTACGGCTGATGCCCGCGCTGAACCTCGGCGACGACGTGGTGGACGCGTTCCTCGGGGCGCTGCCCGGCATCCTTGACCAGGCCGCCGACGCGGCCCACGGGGACGGACGATCCGGAGAATGAGACGACGATGAGCCATGCGCAGGAGCACGAGCAGACGGCCGGGCCCGCCCTTCCGCAGACCCGCACCGCACGTCACCGCCGGATCGTGGACATCCTCAACCGGCAGGCGGTGCGCTCGCAGAGCCAGCTGGCGAAGCTGCTCGCCGACGACGGGCTGACCGTCACCCAGGCGACGCTCTCCCGGGATCTGGACGAGCTGAACGCGGTGAAGATCCGCAACACCGACGGCGACCTCATCTACGCGGTGCCCAGCGAGGGCGGTTTCCGCACCCCGCGGGCCCCGCTCGGGGAGTCGGCGAAGGAGGAGCGGATGCGGCGGCTCTCGGCGGAGCTGCTGATCTCCGCGGAGGCGTCGGCGAACCTCGTGGTCCTGCGGACCCCTCCGGGGGCGGCGCAGTTCCTCGCCTCGGCGATCGACCAGGCGGAGCTGCACGACATCCTGGGCACGATCGCGGGCGACGACACGCTGATGCTGATCAGCAGGGAGCCCACGGGTGGGCAGGCGTTGGCGGATCACTTGCTGCGGCTGGCCGGCAACGGACACTGAAGCGCCGCGGCGGCTTGTGCCGGGGGATGGGTGCGGGTGGTCGGTGGCTGGTCGCGCAGTTCCCCGCGCCCCCCGCAGCTGCGGGCAGTCGTGCCGCTGGGGCGGCACGGGTGGGCGCAGCGGCACCCGCCAACGCGGTGAGTGAAACCCCGGTACCTCAGCCGCAGCGCCGGTCACGCCAAAAAACCCCGCTCACCCCAGCCACCCCGCCAAACCCCCCGTACACCGCACCTCATCCCCCGCAGTCACCAACAGCCCCTCGACCCCGTCCAGAGACTCCAGCCACCGCAACCCCTCCCGCGACCCCATCGCGAACGCCGCCGTCGCCCAGCAGTCCGCCCACGTCAGCCGTGGCGCCACCACCGTCACCGCCACCAGATCGGTCACCGCGGAGCGCCCGGTGCGCGGATCGACGACATGCGCGCCCCGCTCCGCGCTGCCGGACGTCGCCACGGCCAGCTCGGCCGCACCCGCCGCCGACACGACCGCAGCGAGTCCGCCCGGACGCAGCGGATCCGACACACCGACCCGCCACGGCCGCCCCGCCCCCGGCGTCCCCAGCAACTGCACGTCCCCGCCGCCGTTGACGCTGACGCCACTCGCACCGGCCGCCGCGATCCGCCGCGCGGCGCGCTCCACGGCCCAGCCCTTGACGATCCCGGTCGGGTCGAGACGGCCCCGGTACGAGGCGCTGAACCAGCCGTCGCTCACCCGCTCCGCCTCGGCCGCCAGCTCCAGTACCTCGGCGACCTCGGGCGCGCACGCGTCGACGGTCAGTTCACCGCGCGCCAGACGGGAGACCTGGCTGTCCGCCCGATAGGTGCTGAACACCTCGTCGACCCGGCGCAGCCCCGCGACGGCCTCGTCCAGCGCCGCCCGGACGGCCGTGGGATCCCCGCCGCGGACGTCGAGGGAGAAGACGGTCCCCATCGTCTCCTCCACCCGACGCACCGCGGCGGGAGCCTGTGCGGGTTCGGCCACGGCGTCAGCCACCGGCCTGGTCCAGTGCGGATTGCAGCGACTGCTTGTATCCGGCGCTGGTGTAGGTGGCGCCGGAGACGGCGT
>NZ_JBHJRX010000014.1:79977-101189 GCF_042268605.1 Streptomyces sp. NPDC056296
CGTCGATGTCGGCGTTGCCGGCGGCGATGGCGGCCTGGTTGAGTTTGGGTACGGCGTCGGCGGTGACCTGGTCGCTCTGTCCGCCCTTGGGCGCCTGGAGGGTCTCGGCGCCCGTGATCTTCCCGCCGCTGACGGTGACACGGACCTGCACGGGCCCGTACTGGGTCTGCGCGGCGGCGCCGGTGAGCGTCTGAGTGCCCTGGGCGCCACCGCCCGAGCCCTCGCCGCCCGAGCCCTGTCCGGCGGACCCCGCGGACCCCGACCCCGCAGACCTCGCGGCCGCCTTGTCCAGCGCCGACTGCAGCGACTGCTTGTATCCGGCGCTGGTGTAGGTGGCGCCGGAGACGGCGTCGATGTCGGCGTTGCCGGCGGCGATGGCGGCCTGGTTGAGTTTGGGTACGGCGTCGGCGGTGACCTGGTCGCTCTGTCCGCCCTTGGGCGCCTGCACGGCCTCGGCGCCCGTGATCTTCCCGCCGTTCACGGTGAGCCGGACCTGTACCGGGCCGTACTGCGTGCTCGCCGCGTCACCGGTGACCGTACCGGCGCCCGCGCCCCGCCCGCCCTGCGGCGACTGCGCGGCCACCGGCGGCGCCGCGCCACCCGCCGCCGAGGCGGAGCCCGGGTCGGACGCCGGTTTCAGCGACAGCAGCAGCACGATCCCGGACACGGTCGCGGCGCCGGCGAGCACGGCACGCCGAACGGGGTGGCTTTTCCTCATCTGTCCTGGACTCCTGATGTCCGTCGCTCACATCTCGAACGACTCGTGATGGATACGGCGGGCGGGGACTCCCGCGCCGCGCAGTGCCTCGTACACCGACTGGGCGAAGCCGGGCGGCCCGCACAGGAAGACGTCGTGACGCTCGACGTCCGGGATCTTGCGGCTCAGGGTCTCCGCGGAGATGTCGGGGCGCTCCCCGTCCGGGCTGTTGACCGCGTACATCAGCCGGGCCCCGCGCTCGTCGGCGATCCCGGCCAGCTCGTCCCACAGGGCCAGGTCCTGGGTGCTGTTGGCCCGGTAGAGCAGGGTGATGTCACCGGACGCGCCGGGCAGCGTCTCGAACAGCGCCCGCATCGGGGTGATACCGACCCCGCCCGCCACCAGCAGTACCTTGCCGCGGCTGCGGCGCTGGGCGGTCAGGGCGCCGTACGGGCCCTCCGCCCACACCCGGGTGCCGGGCTCCAGCTCGCGCAGCCGGGCGCTGTGGTCGCCGATCGCCTTCACGGTGATCCGCAGCATGTCCGGGCGGGGCGCCGCCGACAGCGAGTACGGGTGCGAGCTGAACCGCATCCCCGGCGCCAGGAACCGCCAGCGGAAGAACTGCCCGGCCTCCGCGCCCATCCGGTGCAGCCGGCGCCCGCCGATCAGCACCGACACGATCCCGGGCGTCTCCTCGACCACCGCCTCGACCCGCATGCGGTGCCGCAGGTTGAGGCGGAGGGGGGTGAGGACGCGGTACCAGAGGACCAGCGCGGTCACCGTCCCGTACAGCGCGTACCAGACGGTCTTCGCGACGGGCTCGACGGCGAAGTCGTTGCCGGTGGTCAGCTGGTGCCAGAAGGTCAGGAACACCGCCACGTAGGTGAGCAGGTGCACGTGGTACCAGGCGTCGTACGGGATCCGGCGGCGGACCGGGCCGACGGACAGCAGTCCGATGACGACCAGCAGGCCAGTGCCGATGGCCGCCTTGCCCATGTCCGGCAGCTGGTTCACGGAGGTGACCGTCTGCTGCACGATGTCGCCGAGGCCCTTGCCGGCCTGGGCGGCGTACCCCCACATGATCAGGAAGACGTGGGCAAGGATGAGGCACAGCGTGTAGCGGCCGGTCATGGCGTGCCAGCGGGCGACCCGGTCGGAGCCCACCCGCCGCTCCAGCGCCGGCACGCGCGCCATCTGGAGCACCACCAGAGCCATCAGGTACCCGGCGAGCAGGCCGGTGATCCGGCCCGCGCCCAGGATCATGCCGGTCTGGTCGGAGATGGCGGGCGTGTTGCGCCACCACAGCCACAACACGCCCGCCGCGCCCGCCCACACGGCGAGCAGCAGGGGGACGGCGGGGGAGCGGCGCGGACGGATGCGCCGCATCGTCTGACGGCGGGCGGCACGGCCGCCGGCGAGCGTGGTGGTCACGGTTCCTCCGTGGGGACTTGACCCTTGGCCCACAGATACGCGCCGCACCACCGGAGCGTTCAGCCGGTGCCGGTACTCCCGCCCCCGTTCAGTAGCGCGTGATCGCCGTCGCCCCGCCCGAGGTGCCGATCGCGATGTGCGGCCGGGCCGCCGGGTCGGCCCACCGCAGGATGCGCCGCATCGCCTCCGGCGGTACCGACACGCACCCGGCCGTCGCCCCGCGCCCGTTGACGTGCAGGAAGATGCCAGCGCCGCGTCCGCGCACCGGGCGGTGGTAGTTGAAGCCGACGACCAGGGCGTGTGCGTACTGCGCCGTGTAGGTGATCAGGTGCTCGGCCTCGGCGGCACGGCAGTCGGCGGGGCGTGGTTCGGTCCAGCGGTTGTAGGCGCGGGAGGCGTTGTCCTGGCACCACCAGGAGTCCTCGCGGACCGGGCGGTACCGGTACGCCGTCCCGCGCGGCGCGGGCTCGATGCCGAAGGCGTACGGCAGGTCGTACAGCCCGGTCGGGGTGGTGTTCGTGCCCTGTTCGCGCGTCGCCCCCTCGGTCAGCCCGCCGGCCCCGAAGCGGGCCGGTGCGGAACCGGCCTTCACCCACCGGCCGCCGCCTCTGCCGCCGCCCCCGCGGTCCCACCAGGTGACCCGGCCCTCGGTCGAGCCGGTCCGCGGGGCGACCGCGGTGATCAGCTGGGTGCCGCCGCCGGTGTCCGCCATCCGGGCCGGCAGCGGCCGGGGAGCGGGCCCGCCGGCGGGCGCGGCACCGAGCACGAGGAGGGAGGCGGAGACGAGGACGGCGGTGACACCGGGGCGCATGGCTCAGACGGTAGAGGGGGGCAGCGGCAACGGCAGCCCGGGGAGGCCGTCCATGCTCGTCGCGATGTACTCCTTCTTGGTGAAATACGCGCTGAGCGAGGCGTCGTCCTCGCGGGCGAACCGCCTGCCGTGCAGGTCCCGGTCGCTCTCGTACGCCATGAAGGGGACGGCGTAGCCGCAGCTGTCGCGGACCAGTTCGGCGGTGACCACGATGATCGCGCGCAGTCCGTGCTCGGTGGTATCGATGTCCGGGAAGTGGGTGAGCAGCTCCGGGAAGCGGGGGTCGTCGCGGAAGACCGGCTCGCCGCGGCCGTGCACCCGGACGATGTTCGGCGGCCCCTGGAAGGCGCACCACATCAGCGTGATCCGCCCGTTCTCGCGCAGGTGGGCGACGGTCTCGGCGGTGGAACCCGCGAAGTCGAGGTAGGCCACGGTGAGTTCGTCGAGCACCGCGAAACTGCCCATGAGCCCCTTGGGGGACAGGTTGACCGTGCCGTCGCCGGCCAGGGGAGCGGTGGCGGTGAAGAAGAGGGGCTGTGCCTCGATGAAGGTGCGGAGTCTGCCGTCTATGCGTTCATAAGTCTTTCCCATGTCTAACGATTATGGAGTCAGGGGTGCGCGGATGTCCCACCGACCTGCGAAATTGACGAATCATGCAGTACTCTGCATACTCATGCATGACGGTGATGGCACGGTGAGGAGCGACACAAGTGAGCAACAACAGCGGTGACGTCCGGCTCTGGGGCGGCCGTTTCGCCGACGGTCCCGCCGAGGCCCTCGCGAAGCTGTCCGCGTCCGTCCACTTCGACTGGCGGCTCGCCCCCTACGACATCGCCGGCTCGCGTGCCCACGCGCGCGTGCTGCACGCGGCCGGGCTGCTCACCGAGGACGAACTGACCCGGATGATCGCCGGGCTCGACCGGCTCGAAGCGGACGTCGCCGACGGCTCCTTCACCGGCACCATCGCCGACGAGGACGTGCACACCGCCCTGGAGCGCGGCCTGCTGGAGCGGCTCGGCCCCGACCTCGGCGGCAAGCTGCGTGCCGGCCGGTCCCGCAACGACCAGGTGGCGACCCTCTTCCGCATGTACCTGCGCGACCACGCCCGGACCGTCGGCGGCCTGATCGCCGACCTCCAGGACGCGCTGGTGGGCCTCGCCGAGGCCCACCCCGACGTGGCGATGCCCGGCCGCACCCACCTCCAGCACGCCCAGCCGGTGCTCTTCGCCCACCACGTGCTCGCCCACGTCCAGGCGCTCTCCCGGGACGCGGAGCGGCTGCGCCAGTGGGACGAGCGCACGGCCGTGTCGCCGTACGGCTCGGGCGCCCTGGCCGGTTCCTCCCTCGGCCTGGACCCGGAGGCGGTCGCGAAGGACCTCGGCTTCGAGCACGGCAGCGTCGGCAACTCCATCGACGGCACGGCCTCCCGCGACTTCGTCGCCGAGTTCGCCTTCATCACCGCGATGATCGGCGTGAACGTCTCCCGGATCGCCGAGGAGATCATCATCTGGAACACGAAGGAGTTCTCCTTCGTGACCCTGCACGACGCGTTCTCGACGGGCTCGTCGATCATGCCGCAGAAGAAGAACCCGGACATCGCGGAGCTGGCCCGGGGCAAGTCCGGCCGCCTGATCGGCAACCTGACCGGCCTGATGGCCACCCTCAAGGCCCTCCCGCTCGCGTACAACCGCGACCTCCAGGAGGACAAGGAGCCGGTCTTCGACTCCATCGACCAGCTGGAGGTCCTGCTCCCCGCCTTCACCGGCATGATGGCCACCCTCACCGTGCACAGGGAGCGGATGGAGGAGCTGGCCCCGGCCGGGTTCTCGCTCGCCACCGACATCGCCGAGTGGCTGGTCAAGCAGGGCGTGCCGTTCCGCGTCGCGCACGAGGTGGCCGGCGAGTGCGTGAAGGCCGCCGAGGCCGAGGGCAAGGAGCTGGACGAGCTGACCGACGAGCAGTTCGCGAAGATCTCCGCCCATCTGACCCCCGAGGTGCGCACCGTCCTCAACGTCCCCGGCGCCCTCGCCTCCCGCAGCGGCCGCGGTGGTACGGCGCCCAGCGCGGTCGCGGTCCAGCTCGCCGAGGTGAAGGCAGACGTGGCCGGCCAGCACGCGTGGGCGAACGCCAAGAAGTAGCAGCCGGTGTGCCCGAGGGGCATCGCGGTTACGTTGGTCAACAGCTCAGCAGCTTCCACAGCTTCAGCAGCCGACCGAACGGAGCCCGCGATGCCCTTCGCCCGCCTGGCCGCGGCCACGACCCCCACCTGTCACATCGGCCTGGGTCTCGCCGCCGTCGGCCGCCCCGGCTACATCAACCTCGGCCGTGACCGGGACCTGCCGGCCGACCGCAGCGTCGAGGCGATGCGCGAGCGCACCCACGACCTCCTGGACGCCGCCTACGCGCAGGGGGTCCGGTACTTCGACGCGGCCCGCTCCTACGGGCACTCGGAGGAGTTCTTCGCCGACTGGCTCCGGGAGCGTCCCGACGTGGACGACGTGGTCGTCGGCAGCAAGTGGGGCTACACCTATACGGCCGACTGGTCGGCCGACGCCGAGCGGCACGAGGTCAAGGACCACGGTGTCGCGACGTACGAGCGCCAGCGCGCCGAGACGGACGCCCTGCTCGGCGACCGGCTCGACCTCTACCAGATCCACTCGCTGACCCCCGACAGCCCGGCCCTCACCGACAAGGAACTGCACGCCAAGCTGGCCGAGGCCGCCGCGCGGGGTGTCACCGTCGGCTTCTCCACCAGCGGTCCCGCCCAGGCCGACGCGATCCGTGCCGCGCTCGCCGTGACCGTCGACGGCGAGCCCCTCTTCCGTACCGTCCAGTCGACGTACAACGTGCTGGACACCTCCGCCGGGCCCGCGCTGGCCGAGGCGCACGAGGCCGGGCTCACCGTGATCGTCAAGGAGGGTATGGCCAACGGCCGCCTCGCGGAGCCGCATGCGCCGGGGGCCCTGGGGGCCGTGGCGGAGGAGACCGCCCTGGGCTGCGACGCGGTCGCCCTCGCGATGGTCCTGCGGCAGCCCTGGGCCGGCGTCGTCCTCTCCGGCGCCGCGACGGTGAACCAGCTCGGCTCCAACCTCCACGCCGCCGTCGTCGACCTCGACGACGACCAGGTGGCGCGTCTCGGCGCGCTCGTCGAGGACCCGGACACCTACTGGGAGCGGCGCGGGCAGCTGCCCTGGCACTGACTGTTCCCGCAGGGCGGTCTCGGTCGTGAGGTGAGTCACGCATGCCCCATGTGAGACAAAGTTGTCTCACGTGGGCTATTGTTGTCTCATGGCTGTTGATCGTGACCAGGTACTGCGCAGTGCCGCCGCCCTGCTGACCCGCAGAGCCACCGCGACCATGGACGAGGTCGCCAGGGCCGCCGGGCTGAGCCGGGCCACACTGCACCGGCACTTCGCCGGGCGCGACGCCCTGGTCCGGGCGCTGGAGTCCCTCGGCATCGCCGAGTGCGAGGCCGCCCTGGACGCGGCCCGCCTGGACGACGGGCCGGCGGCCGACGCGGTGCGCCGGCTCGTGCGCGAGATCGAGCCCGCCGCCGGCCTGCTCGCCTTCCTCTACACCGAGAACCAGCTGTTCGAGGGCGAGGAGCAGAACGAGGGCTGGGCCCGCATCGACGCCCGGATGGCCGCGGTGTTCCGCCGCGGCCAGGAGAACGGCGAGTTCCGCATCGACCTCACCCCCGCCTGGCTCACCGAGGCCCTCTACGGACTGCTGGGCGCCTGCGCCTGGGCCGTGACCGAGGGCCGCGTGGCCCGCAACGACTTCACCCACATGACCGTCGAGCTGCTGCTCGGCGGCGCACTTCGGAGAGAGTGAACCATGACCCGCACCTCGCAGTCGGCGCAGACGGCCGAGGCGGTGAAGCGCCCCGGCCGCTGGCTCGCGCTGTCCGTCCTCGTGCTGGCCGTGCTGCTGGTGGCCGTCGACGCGACCGTTCTCGGTCTCGCGACCCCCTACATCAGTGAGGACCTCGCCCCCTCCGGCACCCAGCTGCTCTGGATCGGCGACGTCTACTCCTTCGTCATCGCCGGTCTGCTGGTCTCCATGGGCAGCCTCGGCGACCGAATCGGCCGCAAGCGGATCCTGCTCGTCGGCGCCACGGCGTTCGGCGCGATCTCGGTCCTCAACGCCTACGCGTCCACGCCCGAGCTGATGATCGTCGCCCGGGCCCTGCTCGGCGTCGCGGGCGCCACCCTGATGCCCGCCACCCTCGCCCTGATCCGCAACCTCTTCCACGACCCGCGCGAACGCAGCCTCGCCGTCGGCATCTGGGGCGCCGCGGCGTCGGCCGGTGCGGCGGTCGGCCCGGTCGTCGGCGGGTTCCTGCTGGAGCACTTCTGGTGGGGCTCGGTCTTCCTCATCAACCTGCCCGTGATGGCCGTCCTGGTCGTCGTCGGCATCAAGCTCCTGCCCGAGTCCCGCAACCCGAACCCGGGCCCCTGGGACCTGCTCAGCGTCACCCTCTCGCTGGTCGGCATGGTCGGCGTCGTGTACGCCGTCAAGGAGGCCGCCGCGCACGGGTTCGCCTGGGCCACGCTCGCCGCCGGTCTGCTGGGCGCCGCCGCGCTCTACGGCTTCGTCCGCCGCCAGCTGACCATGCCGGTCCCGCTGCTCGACATGCGGCTGTTCCGCAGCCGCGGCTTCAGCGGCGCGGTGCTGGCCGACCTGCTGACCATCCTGGGTCTGTCGGGGCTGGTGTTCTTCCTCTCCCAGTACCTGCAACTCGTGCAGGGCAGGCGGCCGTTCGAGGCGGGCCTGGCGGAACTGCCCGCCGCCGTCGGCGCGGTGGTGGCCGGCCTGATCGCCGGCCGTGCGGCGCGGCGCTTCTCGGTGCGTGCCGTGGTCTCCGGCGGTCTCGCCGCCGTCGGTCTCGCGCTGGCCGCGCTGACCGTCATCGGCCAGAACACCGGCTACCCACTGCTCGGCGCGGTCCTGCTCGTCGTCGGCGTGGGCGCCGGCTTCTCGTTCACCGTCACCGCCGACGTGATCCTGTCCAGCGTGCCGGGCGAACAGGCGGGAGCCGCCTCCGCGGTCTCCGAGACGGCGTACGAACTCGGCGCCGCCCTCGGCATCGCGGTGCTCGGCTCCATCGTGACCGGCATCTACCGCGACTTCACCGGCCCGGACGGCACCCCGGCCGCGGCACACGAGTCGCTGGGCGGTGCGGTGGAGGCCGCCTCGGACCTCCCCGCGCACACGGCCGAGGCCATGCTGAACGCCGCCCGCCAGGCGTTCGTCGACGGCCTGACCCTCGCGGCGGGCGTCGGCGCGGCCGTCCTCCTGGCCGCCGCCGTGGCCTCCTGGTTCCTGCTGCGGGGCCAGCGCCTGGAGGACGGGGTGGAACACCCGTAAGAAGTCGGGAGCCGGCCGGGGCGTGCCTCCGGCCGCCCGGACCGGACGGGCGAGGCCACCCGCCGGGACCGCCGGTCACGCGCCGGCCCTCGACGAACCCGCTCGTCACCGCGTCGGCAAAAAAACCGGGGCGACAGGGGTCCGCTGGGCGTTGGGTGTTGGTCGCTGGGCGTTGGCGTTGGGCGCCGGGCGGACCGGCGCCGGTCCGCCCGGCCGCTCCGGCAGCCGGCGGCACCCGGCACTCGCCGGCACCCACCGGGGCAGCCCCCGGAAGGCGGCCTCCGCCTCGGTTGTCGGGCGCCATCCGCGCGGCACGACGCCGTTGCGCAGGCGCCGACGGCCGTGGGCCGGGTGGACGCCCACAACGTACAAACGGCGGGCCGCTCATCGAGCGGCCCGCCGTCCGTGTCCGTACGTTTCGCGGCCCTACGCCGCCTTCGCCTTGCTCGCGTACATGTCCACGTACTCCTGGCCGGACAGTCGCATGACCTCGGTCATCACGGAGTCGGTCACGGCCCGCAGGACGTAGCGGTCGCGGTCCATGCCCTCGTAGCGGGAGAACTCCATCGCCTCGCCGAAGCGGACCGTGACCTTGCCCGGCCGGGGCAGGCCCGCGCCTCCCGGCTGGAGCTTGTCGGTGCCGATCACGGCGAACGGGACGACCGGGGCGCCGGTCATCAGGGTGAGCCGGGCGATGCCGGTGCGGCCGCGGTAGAGGCGGCCGTCGGGGGAGCGGGTGCCCTCCGGGTAGATGGCGAAGACCTTGCCCTCGTCCAGTACGCGGCGGCCGGTCATCAGTGCCGCGACCCCGCCCCGGCCGCCGTCCCGGTCGACCGGGATCATGCCGACGCCGGTGAAGAACCAGGCCATCAGCCGCCCCTTGAGGCCCTTGCCGGTGACGTACTCGTCCTTGCCGATGAAGAAGACCTGCCGGTCGCACTTCAGGGGCATGATCACCGAGTCGATGAAGGTGAGATGGTTGCCGGCCAGGATCACCGGGCCGTCGCCCGGGATGTTCTCCACGCCCTCCACCTGTGGGCGGAACATCAGGCGCATGATCGGGCCGAGCACTGCCTTGATGAGCGCGAAGCGGGACAACGGGTCCTCCGGTGTCGGGGGTGCGGTATGAGTCTGTGCAGGTGAGGACATTACTCGCGGCCGAGGGGGTCACGCACGTCGGGTCATCCGGGCGTTACCCAGTGTTGACGTGCGTTCACCTGCGGTGCAGGGGGTTGTGCGGTCGTAATGCCCACGCGAGGATGTGAGGCAGGTCGCGTCTCCGGGGGAGGAACCGCGTGCCGATCCTCGCCGCACTCGCCGTGCTCTGTGTCGTCATGGCCGCCGCCGTCACCGTCCTGGTCCGCAGGGACCGGCGTCGTTGGTCCGGGGGTTCGGACACCGCCCGGATCGAAGCACGGGCGACGAGCGGACTGCGCGAGGCGCGCCGCTGGAGCCGTGCAGCCGACCCCTTCTCCGTGGCCACGGGGCTCGTCGGGCACCGCCACGACGAACGCGGCCACTGACCGCGTACCCCACCCGGCCGCCGCAAAGCCGACGGCACGTCAGGCATCCCGTCTCACCGGCCCTCCGCGCCCATACGACATCCCCACGCACCCGCGTGTTCCGGCCACGGTCTCCCGCTCGTCATGTACGCGCCCCTACGATCGGCCCGCACTGACGGTCAACGGCAGGAGGGCCCTGATGGGAACGCAGGAGTCGGACGAGCAGGCGGGCGGCACCGGACGGCGGGCGCTCCTCGGAGCGGCGGTGCTCGGCGCGGGCGGAGCCGTGCTCGGCCTGTCCGGCACGGCGAGAGCCGCCGACGCCCGGCACGGCGGGGGACGCGGCGGCGGTGTGAAGAGCCTGCCCGTCCCGACGGTCATCGGCCACCGCGGCGCCAGCGGCTACCGCCCCGAGCACACCTTCGGCGCCTACGAACTGGCCCTCGACATGGGCGCCGACATCGTCGAGGCCGGTGACCTGGTCCCCACCAAGGACGGTCACCTCGTGTGCCGGCACGAGCCGGAGATCGGCGGCACCACGGACGTCGCCGACCACCCCGAGTTCGCCGACCGCAAGCGCACGAAGTCGCTCGACGGCGTCTCCGTCACCGGCTGGTTCACCGAGGACTTCACGCTCGCCGAGCTCAAGACGCTCCGCGCGACCGAGCGCATCCCCGCCAACCGTCCGCACAACACCCTCTACGACGGCCGCTGGGAGATCCCCACCTTCGAAGAGGTGCTCCGCTGGCAGAACGAGCAGACCCGCAAGCGCGGCAAGCAGGTCTGGATCTACCCCGAGCTCAAGCACCCCACCTACTTCCGCAAGCTTGGCCTGGGAACAGAGGAACGACTCGCGCGGCTGCTGCGCAAGTACGGCAAGGACCGGAAGAACTCGCCCGTCATCATCCAGTCCTTCGAGCCCACCAGCATCCAGCGGATGAACAAGCTCGTCGGCAACCCCCTCGCCGTCCTGCTCTCCGGAGCCAAGAGCCGCCCCTGGGACTTCGTCGAGAACGGCGACCCGCGCACGACCGCCGACCTGATCACGCCGAAGGGCCTGAAGGAGATCGCCTTCTACGCGCAGGGCATCGGCCCGACCCTGGACCTGATCATCCCCAAGGACTCCGCCGGGCGGCTCACCGAGCCGACCACCCTGGTCCGCGACGCGCACCGGGCGGGCCTGATCCTGCACCCGTACACGATGCGCAACGAGAACCCCTTCCTCCCCGCGGACTTCCGCAAGGGCAGCGACCCGGACGCCTACGGCGATGTCTTCGGCGCGTTCCGGACCTACTTCGCCACCGGCATCGACGGCGTCTTCACCGACCACCCGGACACGGGCGTGCTGGCCCGCGAGGACTTCGTCAACAACTGAGCGACCGCCCCCGGTTGGGGTGACCTTCGGCCGTCCGGGCAACCCGCCGCCCGGGCGGCCGCGTCGACCTGCATATGACGCACGACCTGGTCACCTCCCTGCGCCCCCTGCTCACCGCCGAGGCATCGGCCGAGGCATATGCGTCGGGGGCCGAGCCCGGCGACCTCGAACAGGCGGTCTGGCTGCGCCTTCTGGAACGCCTGGAGGCCGACGGCCCGCCCCACGACCCGCATCGCTGGCTGCGCAGCGCCGTCCGCATCGAGGCCCGCCGCACCCGCCGTACACACCGCAACGAGCGGCCGTACGAGACCGAACCCGCCGGCGCGGCCGAGCACGAACCCGAGCAGTTCGCGCTCGCCGCGGCCAGGCACCGCGCCCTGCGCGACGCCGTGCGCCGGCTGCCCGGCCGCTGCCCCCGGCTGATGGAGGCCCTGCTGTCGCCGAAGGACCTCACATACCGGGAAATCGCGGGGGAGTTGGGTATCTCACAAGGCAGTCTTGGCCCGGAACGTTCCCGATGTCTGGGATGTCTGCGCCGATTGCTGACGCCGGAGGTTGCGGCTCGCTGAGGACGGGGATAGGAGTGGGGGACCACAGGTGATCAGGTGAGCGGGAGGCATGCACACATGGGCATGAGTGTGACCATCTCGGCGGCGACCGAGCAGGATGCCGAGCAGATCTTCCGGCTGCAGTACCTCTGCTTCCAGAGCGAGGCGGCGCTGTACGGCAACTACCGCATCGACCCGCTCGTCCAGACCCTCGACTCCGTGCGCCAGGAGGTAGTCGACGACTGCGTCTTCGTGGCGCGGCTCGGCGACGAGGTCGTCGGCTCGGTGTACGGCCGGGTGGCCGCGGACGGGGCGGCGTCCATCGGCAAGCTGTGCGTCCACCCGCGGCTCCAGGGCCACGGCATCGGCGCCCGCCTGCTGCGTGCCGCCGAGTCCGCCCTCGCCGAGGAGCGCGGCGCCAAGCGCTTCCGCCTGCACACCGGTCACCGCAGCGAGAACAACCTGCGGCTGTACCGGCGGGTCGGCTACGAGACGGTGGGGACCGCGCAGGGCGCGGACGGCGTGCCCATGATCGTCCTGGAGAAGCCGGCCGAGGCGTACGTGACCACGGCCTGAAGGTGCCGTAGGCGTCCGGGCCCGGACGCCGCTACGCGGTGCGGGCCCGGCGCAGCCAGTACACGGCCGAAAGCGGCAGCAGGACGGGGATGAAGAGGTACCCCATCCCGAAGTCCGACCACACGGTCGCGTCGGCGAAGGCGGACGGCTCCACCAGCGTCCAGGTGCCGACCGTCAGGACGCCCACGAGCTCGGCGGCGCAGCACACCAGCGCCGCCTTGCGGGCCGTCTCGCCGCCGCGCACCAGGGTGTACGTGATGAAGCCGTAGACGACGCCCGCGACGGCCGACAGCGTGTAGGGGAGCGGCGCCCGGTCGAACTCGGTCGCGATCTGGTAGGCGGACCGGGACACGGCGCCGACCACCATCACCCCGTACAGCCACACCAGCAGGATCCCGGGGCCGGCGATCAGCCGCTTCCGGTCCGTCTTCTCCTCCGTGGCCACCATCTCAGCCTCCCCAGATGTCATACAGCCGCACCTCGAGGACGGCGAGGACGACACCGCCGGCGGCGACCGTCACCGAGCCCCAGCGGGTGCGTTCGGCCAGCGACATGAACCCCGCCGCCGGGACACAGGCGAAGGCGCCCAGCAGATACGCCACGAAGATCGTCGTGCCCTGGCCGGGCTCCTCGCCGCGTGCCAGCTGCACGATGCCGACGACGAGCTGGACCAGCGCCAGCACCGAGACCACGGCCATGCCGATGAAGTGCCAGTCCTTCGTCGGCTGGTCACGGTAGGCCGCCCAGCCGCACCAGGCGGCGAGCAGCAGTGCGGCGACGCCGGTCACCAGCGTCAGGACGTCAAGCATGGCAGCGACCCTATTACGGCCCAAAAGGCCCGCCGCCCCCGACCCCGTCCGGCGACGACCGGGCGCCCCGTAGGGTCGGGGACATGAAGATCCACGCCCAGGCCCTCCTGTTCGACAACGACGGAACCCTTGTCTCCTCCCTCGATTCCGTGCGCCGCTGCTGGACGCGGTGGGCCGGCGAGTACGGGATCACGGCGCAGGAGTTCGCGCGGGTCGAGCTGCACGGGCGGCCGGCCGCGGAGATAGCCGCCGATCTGCTGCCCGCGGCCAAGGTGCCGGAGGCCGTCGCGCGGATCGAGCAGCTGGAGGTCGAGGACGTTCCGGGCGGGGGTGTGCACCTGCTGCCCGGCACCTGGGAGTTCCTCGGCGCGCTGCCCTCGGACCGCTGGGCCGTGGTCACCTCGGCCACCCGGCGCCTCGCCGAGGCCCGGCTCGGTGCCGTCGGCATCCTGCCCAAGACGCTCATCGCAGCCGACGACATCACCCGCGGCAAGCCCGACCCCGAGCCCTATCTGCCACAGGGCCTGTCCGGCGGATCATGCCGCAGACGCGGGGTCTGGCACGCCCATCTGCGGCGTTGTCGTCGGTTGTCAACGCTCCGCGTTGCCGCCCTCCTCCGCCTTGCAGCTGGACGCACCAGACCCCGCTCACCGGCGCCGATGAGGTGCCGCGGCTTTCCTGCGACCTGATCCGCCGGACAGGCCCTATGCGCCCGCGCCCTGGGCGTCGACCCGGCCGCCTGCGTGGTCTTCGAGGACGCCCCCGCCGGACTCCAGGCCGGCCGCGCCGCCGGCATGACCACCGTGGCGTTGGCCACAACCCACCGCGCCGACGAACTCGACGCCGACCTGGTGGTCACCGACCTGTCCGCCTTGTCGGCACTGGTCACCGACGCGGGAGTCGAGATCTCCGTCCGGGGCTGATCCACGCCCCCGCGACCGGCCACCGTCCACCGCTGTCCAGTATCCGGACAGTGGTGACCGGTCAGGACCGTACGTCTGCTTTACTGATCGCATGAGCACGACGAGCGACCGCACCCCTGCGACCGAGGCGACGATGACGCCCGGTGCTCGTTGTATGTGTCGAATGTGCGCCTTCTAGAGGGCCCCCGCACCACCTGAGCCTCGCGCCCCGAAGCGAGCGCCGGCTCGTACCCGCCACCGCGCCCCGCGCACGCGGCCGAGCCACGCCCCGCGCACACGTTTCTCCCCGGGTTCCCACGCCACCGCGCATCGCCACCGCGAGAACCGTGCCGCGTTCCGAAGGACCCCCAAGCCCCCGAAGAACAACGCCCCGTGCCCGGCGCACACCACCGCGCCGCGCACTCGACAGTGACGGAAACCCACGTGATCACCACATCGGGCCTCACGAAGGTCTATCGCTCACGCGGCCGCGAGGTCACCGCCCTGGACGGCGTGGACCTGCACGTCCGCGAGGGCGAGGTGTACGGCGTCATCGGCCAGTCCGGCGCCGGCAAGTCCTCGCTCATCCGCTGCGTCAACCTCCTGGAGCGCCCCACCTCCGGCACGGTCACCGTCGCCGGCCAGGACCTCACCGCGCTCGCCGGCCGCGGCCCCCGCGCCGGCAAGGAACTGCGGCAGGCGCGCAGCCGTATCGGCATGGTCTTCCAGCACTTCAACCTGATCTCCTCCCGGACCGTGCAGGACAACGTCGAACTGCCGCTGGAGATCCTCGGCAAGTCCGGGAAGGAACGTTCCCGCAAGGCACTGGAGCTGCTCGACCTCGTCGGTCTCGCCGACAAGGCCAAGGCCTACCCGGCCCAGCTCTCCGGCGGCCAGAAGCAGCGCGTCGGCATCGCCCGCGCCCTGGCCGGCGACCCCAAGGTCCTGCTCTCCGACGAGGCCACCAGCGCCCTCGACCCGGAGACCACCCGCTCCATCCTCCAGCTGCTGCGCGACCTGAACCGGCAGCTCGGCCTGACCGTCCTGCTCATCACCCACGAGATGGACGTCGTCAAGAGCGTCTGCGACTCGGCCGCCCTCATGGACCGGGGCCGCGTCGTCGAGTCCGGCACGGTCGGCGAGCTGCTCGCCACCCCGGGCTCCGAGCTGGCCGCCGCCCTCTTCCCGGTCGGCGGCGAAGCGTCCGGCGCCGACCGCACCGTCCTCGACGTCACCTTCCACGGCGAGGCCGCCACACAGCCCGTCATCTCCCAGCTGTCCCGCACCTACAACATCGACATATCGATCCTCGGTGCCGCCATCGACACCGTCGGCGGCCTCCAGGTCGGCCGGATGCGGATCGAACTGCCCGGCCGCTACGAGGACAACGTGGTGCCCGTCGGCTTCCTGCGCGAACAGGGCCTGCAGATCGACGTGGTGAACGAGACGCCGGGCGAGCCCGCGGACGCGCCGTCCCCGCTGGTGAAAGAAGGTGCCAAGTGACCTGGTCCGAGATGCAGCCCCTGCTGGAGCAGGCGTCCTGGGAGACCCTGATCATGGTCGGCTGGTCCACCCTGATCGCCGTGGTGGCCGGGCTCCCGCTCGGCGTACTCCTCGTCCTCACCGACAAGGGCGGCCTGCTGCAGAACGTCCTGGTCAACAAGGTCATCGGCCAGATCGTGAACGTCGGCCGCTCGATGCCGTTCATCATCCTCATGGTCGCGCTGATGAGCTTCACCCGCTGGGTCACCGGGACGACCATCGGCAGCGAGGCCGCGATCGTGCCGCTCGCCATCGGCGGCATCCCCTTCTTCGCGCGGCTCGTCGAGACAGCCGTACGCGAGGTCGACGGAGGGCTCGTCGAGGCCGTCCAGTCCATGGGCGGCAACAGCTGGACCATCGTCCGCAAGGTCCTGGTCCCCGAAGCGCTTCCGTCGCTGATCGCCAGCACCACCACCACGATCATCGCCCTCATCGGCTACTCGGCCATGGCCGGCACCGTCGGCGGCGGAGGTCTCGGCGACCTCGCCGTCCGCTACGGCTACCAGCGCTTCGAGAGCGGGCTGATGTGGATCACCGTCGCGATCCTCGCCGTCGTCATCTCGCTCATCCAGTTCGCCGGCGACCACGCCGCCCGCACCCTGCACCGCCGCGGCGGACGTGGGGGCGCCGGGCCCAGGCTGCGGCTGCTCAAGGCCAAGGAGCCCGCGGCGGCCGACGTGAGCAAGGTCGCGTAACCGGCCGCTCGACTTCTTCCCCGGACTCCCCGTCAACCCGTAACGGGGTCGCACCACCTCAGGAAAGGCACTTTTCGTGCGTAACACCGCCAAGATCACTACCGCTGTCCTCGCCGCCGGGGCGCTCACCCTCGGACTCTCCGCCTGCGGTTCGGGCGAGGACTCCGCCTCCGACACCTCCGGCCCGCTGATCGTCGCCGCGAGCCCCACCCCGCACGCCGAGATCCTCGACTACGTCAAGGACAACCTGGCGAAGGACGCGGGCCTCGACCTCGAGGTCAAGGAGTTCACCGACTACGTCACGCCGAACACGGCGACGGAGGACGGCTCGGTGGGGGCCAACTACTTCCAGACCCAGCCGTACCTCGACGACTTCAACAAGAAGAACGGCACACACATCGTGTCCGTCGTCGACGTGCACCTGGAGCCCCTCGGCCTCTACTCCCACAAGGTCGACAAGGCCGACGGCCTGAAGAGCGGTGCGACCGTCGCCGTCCCGAACGACACCGTCAACGAGGGCCGCGCCCTGCAGCTGCTCGCGGCCAACGGGCTGATCACGCTCAAGGACGGCGTCGGCACCTCGGCGACCCCCTCGGACATCACCAAGAACCCGAAGAACCTCAAGTTCAAGGAGCTGGAGGCGGCCCAGACCCCCCGCTCCCTGGACGACGTGGACGCGGCCGTCGTCAACGGCAACTACGCCATCGAGGCCGACCTGAAGCCGGCCGAGGACTCCCTCCTCCTGGAGAGCGCCAAGGGCAACCCGAACAGCAACCTCCTCGCCGTCAAGGAGGGCCAGGAGGACGACCCGCGCGTGAAGAAGCTCGCGAAGCTCCTCAACTCGCCCGAGGTGAAGAAGTTCATCGAGGACAAGTACGCCGGCGCCGTGCTGCCCTCCTTCTGACCGCACCGCCGGTCCCGCACGGGGTCCGTTCCGCACGGGGTCCGCTCCGCGCCGGGGCGGACCCCGTGGTGCGGTTGAGTGCTTTCATGCTGCATGCTGGGCAGTTCGAGTAGGCCCTGACGGTTACACAGGTTACGGAGCGGCGCATGACGAGCACCTTCCCCAACATCTCCATCAGCACGGAGCGGTTGGTGCTGCGCCCCCTCGACGAGGACGACGTCCCCGCCCTCGCCGCCATGATGAACGACGAGCAGGTCGCCGCCTGGACCCACGTCCCCCAGCCCTTCACCGAGCAGGCCGCACGTACCTGGATCGGCGAGTACGCCCCCGCCGAGCGCACGTCCGGCCGGGGACTCGACCTCGCGGTCACCGAGTTCCTCACCCAGCGCCTGGTCGGCACCGTCCAACTGACCAAGACCAACTGGCACGTACGGTCCACCGAACTGTCGTACATCGTCGCCCCCTGGGCCCGGGGCGAGGGCTATGCCTCCGAGGCGGCGCTCGCCACCGCCCAGTGGCTCTTCGGCGACCAGAAGTTCGAACGCATCGAGCTGCGCACCGCCGCCGACAACACCGCCTCCCAGCAGGTGGCCCAGAAGATCGGCTGCATCAGCGAGGGCGTCCTGCGCAACGCCTGCATAGCCCGGGTCCGCACCGACGACGGTGTCTGGACGGACGTACGCACCGACTTCATCGTGTGGAGCCTGCTGCCGGAGGACCTCGAAGGCGCGGTCGGGCCACTGACCGACAACGACGGTTTCACCACCTTCACCGACTGGAACTGATCAACGGGGGCTCCGACCACGCCACCGCCCCGCCCCCAGGCCGCACCAGGTACCCTCACGGAGCGCGCCGGCCAACGGTTCCGCGACCACGACCCGCGACATCCTGGAGACTGACGACGATGGCCGACCGGGTCACGGTGATCGGCTGGGACGGTTCGCCACTGACCGCCGCGGCACGCTCCGCACTGGGCGCCGCCACACTGGTGGCCGGTGCCGCCCACCACCTGGCACTCCCCGAGGTACCGCCCGCCGCCGAACGCATCCGCCTCGGCAGCGTCGCCCTCGCCGCCCGCCGCATCGCCGCCCACCGCGGCACGGCGGTCGTCCTCGCCGACGGCGACCCCGGCTTCTTCGGCGTCGTACGCACGCTGCGCGCCCCCGAGTTCGGCCTGGAGGTCGAAGTCGTCCCGGCAGTCTCCTCCGTGGCCGCCGCCTTCGCGCGCGCCGGTATGCCGTGGGACGACGCCCATGTGGTCGTCGCCCACCCCCGCACGCTGCGACGCGCGGTGAACGTATGCCGGGCCCACACCAAGGTCGCGGTCCTCACCTCCCCGGGCGCCGGCCCCGCCGAACTCGGCCTGCTGATGGAGGGCATCCACCGCACCTTCGTCATCTGCGAGGAACTCGGCACCACGCGCGAACGGGTCACCGTCGTCACCTCCGACAAGGCCGCCGACCACAGCTGGCGCGACCCGAACGTCGTCATCGTCGTCGGCGGAAGCGTCGGCCCCGGCACCGCGACCGACGGCACGGGCTGGGTCGCCGGCCGCGACCCCGCCGCCGGTCCGCGCGGCTGGGCCCTGCCCGCCGAGGCGTACGGCGGCGAACTCGGCGAGGGTGAGACCGACCTGCTCCGCACGGCCCAACTCGCCCGGCTCGGCCCGCGCCTCGGCGACCTGGTGTGGGACATCGGCTGCGGCAGCGGCGCCTTCGCCACCGAGGCCGCCCGCGCGGGCGCCGCGGTCATCGCGGTCGACCGCGCCCCGGACGCCTGCGCCCGCACCGAGGCCACCGCACGGCACTTCGGCGCCCAGCTCCAGATCGTGCACGGCACCGCCCCGCACGTCCTGGAGAACCTCCCCGAGCCCGACGTCGTCCGGGTCGGCGGCGGGGGAGCGGCCGTGGTCTCCGCGGTCGCCGACCGGCGGCCGCAGCGCATCGTCGCGCACGCCGCGACCCGCGACGCGGCCGAACTCGTCGGCAGGGACCTGACGGAGCACGGCTACCGGGTCGAGTGCGCCCTGCTGCAGTCCGTCGGACTCGACACCCGGACCTGGACGGAGACCGAGCGGAGCGTCGCGTTCCTGCTCAGCGGGGTGCTCCCCGACCGCGCCCCGTGATCGGCTTGTCATACCGCGCGGGGTAGGCTGGCGGATTGTTGTACCGCACTCGGACACCCGGCACTTCGTCGGTCAATGTCCGTAGAAACCCGCCCGATCCGGGCTGGGTGTGGTACGGCAGAACCGGAGGACGCGCAACGTGGCGCAGTCCACAGCGGGCCGTCGCGGATCAAGCTGTCGTGGCGGGGGAACGACCGCGACAATGCCACTCAATGGCTTTGTCGTCTTTTCCGGCGGGTCGTTCGTGCCGCTGGGCACGCACGCTCGTTCTTCACTACGGGGCGGTCGGTGCGCCGTCCCGGGTGTAGCTGGTCGTAGAAGCACTAACCGATGGGCGAGGGGTTACGCATGACCGACACCGGCCAGATCCCGGGCGAGGGGCTGCCGGAGGACGCAGGCATGGTGGAGCAGCCTGGCGTCCCCGCACCCGGCGCGTACACCTACCTCTCCGAGACCACCGCCGAGGACGAGGACCTGTTGTTGCTGCCGGGAGCCCAGAGCGCCTGGGGCAACGAGGTCGCGCCGCCCGCGCCGGAGCCCGTCGTCGAGACCGTGCACCAGCCGGGCCCGCACGAGATGTCCGGCCGCGACAGCGGCTCGGTCGACCTCGGCGGCGTCCGCCTGCCCGAGCCGGAAGTGACACCTGAGCCCGCGTCCGCGCCGGTGCCACCGCGCAGGCCGCTGCACCTCGGCCCGCCGATCCCCGACACCTCCGCGAGCCCGGTCCGTTCCCTCGCCGACCGCGGCCCGGCCGACGCGCCGGTGCGGCACGCCGGCCCGCCGACCGCCGGCCCCGAGTACCTCGACGTCCCGCAGGCGGCCGCGATGCCACCGCAGGGGGCGGCGCCCTGGGGTGCGCAGGCGGCTCCGCGGGCCCGACAGCTCTCGGAGGCCCCGGCCAACGCCGGGGCGGTGCATGCGGAAACGGTTGTTCCGGTACCGGAACAGGTGCCCGAGCCGGTGGGCGCGGCCCAGGCGCTCGTGACCCGCGTGGCGACGGAGGCAGTGGCGGCGACGGGCGGGGAGTCCGGCGAGCCCGGCGAAGCGGGAGAGGCCGAGACCCCGGTTGCCGACACCCCCGCCGAGGCCCGGACCGAGACGGAGACCGAGACCGAGACGGAGACCGTGGTCGGCGACGGTGCCGATGCCGCCGACGGTGCCGATGCCGACGCCGGGCCGGGCAACGAGACGACGTACGGCGCGGAGACGCCGATCGTCGGCGGCGAGGGCCAGGAGGCCGGGGGGGACGAGGTGCCCGCCCCGGAGGCCGAGCCGGAGCAGGTCGCCGAGCCCGTCCCGGGTCCCGACCCTGCGGAGGAAGCCGTACCGGCCCCCGCCGCGCCCACTGCGCAGCCCGCGCCCGCCCAGCCCGTCCAAGAGGCCCCCGAGCAGCCGGTGTCGGCGGACCCCCAGGTTCCCGAGGCCGCCGAGGCGCCCGCGCCCGAGCCCGTCCAGGCGGTTGAGCCGGCCGAGGCTCCCGAGCCTGTCCAGGCAGTTGTGCTGCCCGGGGGGGCTCCCGAGCCCGCCCAGGCGGTTGTGTCCGCCGAGGCTCCTGAGCCGCACGAGGCCACGACGCTCACCGAGGCACCCGCGGCCCCGGACAACCAGGTCCCCGAGGTGGTCGCAGGCGTCCAGGCCCCCGAGGTACCCGCGGTCGTCCAGAACCCCGACGTCGCCGTGCCTGAGCACGCCGAACCCGAACCGTCCCTGGAGGCACCGGCCGCGCCGTCCGTCACCGAGCAGCCCGTACCGCTACAGGAATCGGTCGAACAGCCGCCACATGCCGCGGCACACCCGCAGCCCGAAGCACAGCCCGAGCCGGACGCGCAGCCCGCACAGACAGCCCCGGCACACCCGCAGCCGGCCATGCAGCCCGCACCGCAGGACGCCGCCCCGCAGGACGTCGTAGCGCAGTCGGACGCCCA
>NZ_JBHJRX010000014.1:101288-103758 GCF_042268605.1 Streptomyces sp. NPDC056296
AGCCCGCCACCGAAGGCCTGCCGGACGCCCAGCCCGCCACCGAAGGCCTGCCGGACGCCCAGCCCGCCACCGAAGGCCTGCCGGACGCCCAGCCCGCCACCGAAGGCCTGCCGGACGCCCAGCCCACCGCCGAGGCCCAGCCGCACGCCCAGCCCGCCACCGAAGATCAGCCGGACGCCCAGCCCGTCCCGGACGACGCCCAGCCCGCTCAGGGCCCCCAGTCCCTCCTGGTCGCCGAAGTACCGCAGGAAGCGGTACCGCAGGAAGCGGACGTGCCCCACAACGTGCCCGAGCCTGCGGAGTCCGACCCCACGCAGACGGGCACCGTCGAGCCGGAGCCCCGCCCCGACGAGGCCGTGGGCGACCGCCCGGAGCAGCCCGTCGGCCGGTTCGTGCAGGTCGACGGCGGTCAGGTGCCCACCACCCCGCATCTCGCCCCGACGCCGCCCGAGGCCCTCCTCCCCTCGGAGGCACAGGCTGACGCACCGGCGCCGGAGCACGTCGCCTCCGTCCCCGCCCCGCGCGAGGCCGACCCCGAAGTCGCCCAGAGCGCCGACGACCTGGACACCCGCGCCGCCGACCAGGAAGACCCGCACGACGTGAGCACGGCCGCCGTGGCGGAAGTACGGCAGTCCGCCGGCCCCGCGGCGCCCGCCTACGACGACGTCGAACGCGAGGCCGTCCTGAAGGTCATGCGCGAACGCCGCGACATCCGCAACGGCTTCCGCGGCGACCCCATCCCACACGAGGTGCTGCTCCGCGTCCTGGAGGCCGCCCACACCGCGCCCTCCGTCGGCCACTCGCAGCCCTGGGACTTCGTCGTCATCCGCTCCGCCGACACCCGCCGCGCCATGCACGAACTGGCGATGCGTCAGCGCGAGGCGTACGCCAAGTCCCTTCCCAAGGGCCGGGCCAAGCAGTTCAAGGAACTGAAGATCGAGGCCATCCTCGACACCCCGGTCAACATCGTCGTCACCGCCGACCAGACCCGCGGCGGCCGGCACACCCTGGGCCGGCACACCCAGCCGCAGATGGCGCCGTACTCCTCCGCGCTCGCGGTCGAGAACCTCTGGCTCGCCGCCCGCGCCGAGGGCCTCGGCGTCGGCTGGGTCAGCTTCTTCGACGAGCGCGAGATGGTACGCGCCCTCGGCCTGCCCGAACACCTGGACGTCGTCGCCTACCTGTGCGTCGGGTACGTCGACGAGTTCCCGGACGAGCCCGAGTTGATGCAGGCCGGCTGGTCCAAGCGCCGCCCGCTGTCCTGGGTCGTGCACGAGGAGACGTACGGCCGACGCGCCCTGCCCGGAGAGGACCCCCACGACCTGCTTGCCGAGACCGTCGCACAGATCCGCCCGCTCGACGCCAAGGCGCTCGGCGAGGCCTGGGAGCGGCAGAAGCGCATGACCAAGCCGGCCGGCGCGCTCGGCATGCTGGAGATCATCTCCGCCCAGCTCTCCGGCCTGTCCCGCCAGTGCCCGCCGCCCATCCCGGAGCCCGCGGCCGTCGCGGTCTTCGCCGGCGACCACGGTGTGCACGCCCAGGGCGTCACCCCTTGGCCGCAGGAGGTCACCGCCCAGATGGTGGCCAACTTCCTGGGCGGGGGAGCGGTCTGCAACGCCTTCGCCACCCAGGTCGGCGCCGAGGTCTGCGTCGTGGACGTCGGCGTCGCCACCGACCTGCCCGCCACCCCCGGCCTGCTGCCCCGCAAGGTCCGCGCGGGCACGTCCGACATGACCACCGGCCCCGCGATGACCCGCGAGGAGGCCAAGCAGGCCATCGAGGTCGGCATCGAGACCGCCCGCGACCTGGTGGCGGCCGGCAACAAGGCACTGCTCACCGGCGAGATGGGCATCGCGAACACCACCGCGTCCGCCGCGCTCATCTCCGTCTTCACCGGCGCGGACCCGGCCGACGTCACCGGCCGGGGCACCGGCATCAACGACGAGACGCTCGCCCGCAAGACCGAGGTCGTCCGCCGCGCGCTGGAAGTCCACCAGCCCGACCCGGCCGACCCCGTCGGCGTCCTCGCCGCGGTCGGCGGCTTCGAGCACGCGGCCATGGTCGGCCTGCTGCTCGGCGGCGCCTCCCTGCGCACGCCGGTGATCCTGGACGGCGTCAGCGCCGGCGCCGCCGCCCTGGTGGCCCGCGCCATCGCCCCCGAGGTCCTCGCGGCCTGCATCGCCGGCCACCGCAGCGCCGAGCCCGGCCACGTCGCCGCGCTCAACAAGCTGGGCCTGCGCCCGCTGGTCGACCTGGACCTCCGCCTCGGCGAGGGCACGGGCGCGCTGCTCGCCCTGCCGATGGTGCAGAGCACCGCGCGGGCGATGCACGAGGTCGCGACGTTCGACTCGGCGGGCGTCACCGAGAAGTAGCCCCACCGCGGTAGTGGGGGGGCAAGACAGCGGCGGGGTCACCCTCACCCCCCCACCCCCCCCCCTCCCCCTAACCCCACCCCCCCCCCCCCCCCCCC
>NZ_JBHJRX010000014.1:103768-167923 GCF_042268605.1 Streptomyces sp. NPDC056296
GCGGGCAATGCACGAGGCCGCGGCGTTAGATTTGGTGGGGTTACAAGAGAATGACCCCAGCCGGGGTAGTGGGGGGGCGGCAGGGGGGGTGCCCCCCCGCCCCCCCCCCGCCCCCGCCGTACTCTGGACCGACCTCGTGCCGCCTCCGCACGTCTCCTAGAATCCGCACGTATCCCCACGTCAGGGCCGCTCCATCGCCGCAGCGCCCACCGCACCGCCAGGACGAGGAGCCCTCCCTCATGGCCGAACACCCCGCCTACCCCGTAGGCCTCCGCCTCACCGGCCGTCGCGTGGTCGTCCTCGGTGGCGGCCAGGTCGCCCAGCGCCGCCTGCCCGCCCTCATCGCGGCGGGCGCGGACATCCGCCTCGTCTCCCCGGAGGCGACCCCGTCGGTGGAGGCCATGGCGGACGCGGGCGAGATCGCCTGGGAGAAGCGCCCGTACGCGGAAGGCGACCTCGCGGACGCCTGGTACGCCCTGATCGCCACCAGCGACACCGAGGCCAACGCCGCCGCCTCCGCCGAGGCCGAGCGGCACCGCGTGTGGTGCGTCCGCTCCGACGACGCCGACCGGGCCACCGCCTGGACCCCGGCGACCGGCCACAGCGAGGGCGTCACCGTCGCCGTGCTCACCACGAACGCCCGCGGCCGCGACCCCCGCCACACCGCCGCCATCCGGGACGCGGTCGTGGAGGGCCTGCGCGACGGTACCCTGGTCGCCCCGCACCACCGCACCCGCACCGCCGGAGTCGCCCTGGTGGGCGGCGGCCCCGGCGACCCGGACCTGATCACCGTCCGGGGCCGCCGTCTGCTCGCCGAGGCCGACGTCGTCATCGCCGACCGGCTCGGCCCGCGCGACCTGCTCGCCGAACTGCCGCCGCACGTGGAGGTCATCGACGCGGCGAAGATCCCGTACGGCCGTTTCATGGCCCAGGAGGCCATCAACAACGCGCTGATCGAGCACGCCAAGCAGGGCAAGGCGGTCGTACGCCTCAAGGGCGGCGACCCGTTCGTCTTCGGCCGGGGCATGGAGGAGGCGCAGGCGCTCGCCGAGGCGGGCATCCCGTGCACCGTCGTCCCCGGCATCTCCAGTTCCATCTCGGTCCCCGGCGCGGCCGGCATCCCGGTCACCCACCGGGGCGTCGCCCACGAGTTCACCGTGGTCAGCGGGCACGTCGCCCCCGACGACGAGCGCTCCCTGGTCGACTGGCCGTCACTCGCCAAACTCACCGGCACGCTCGTGATCCTCATGGGCGTCGACAAGATCGGCCGGATCGCCGAGACCCTCGTCGCGCACGGCAGGTCGCCCGAGACCCCGGTGGCCCTCGTCCAGGAGGGCACGACGGCGGCCCAGCGCCGAGTCGACGCGACCCTGGCCACGGTCGCCGAGACGGTCGTCGCGCAGGAGGTCAGGCCGCCCGCCGTCATCGTCGTCGGCGAGGTCGTCGGCGTCGGCCCGCACGGGACGGCGTGACATGGCCGACCTCATCACGATCGACGAGCCCGACGACCCCCGCCTGCACGACTACACCGGCCTGACCGACGTCGAACTGCGCCGCCGCCGCGAACCCGCCGAAGGCCTGTTCATCGCCGAGGGCGAAAAGGTCATCCGACGGGCCGGCGAAGCGGGCTACGCGATGCGCTCGATGCTGCTCTCGGCCAAGTGGGTCGACACCATGCGCGACATCATCGACGAGGCCCCGGCCCCGGTGTACGTCGTCGACCCCGCGCTCGCCGAACAGGTCACCGGCTACCACGTGCACCGCGGCGCCCTCGCCTCCATGCAGCGCAAGCCGCTTCCCACGGCGGCGGACCTGCTGCGGACCGCCCGCCGTGCCGTCGTCATGGAGTCGGTCAACGACCACACCAACATCGGCGCCATCTTCCGCTCCGCAGCCGCCCTCGGCATGGACGCGGTCCTGCTCTCCCCGGACTGCGCGGACCCCCTGTACCGGCGGAGCGTCAAGGTCTCGATGGGCGCGGTCTTCTCCGTGCCGTACGCCCGCCTCGACACCTGGCCGACCGGCCTGGAGACGGTCCGCGAGGCGGGCTTCACGCTCCTCGCCCTCACCCCCGACGACCGCGCCAAGGCCCTCGACGAGGTCGCCCCACACCGGATGGACCGGGTGGCACTCATGCTGGGCGCCGAGGGTGACGGCCTCTCCCGGCGCGCCCTGGCCGCCTCCGACGAGTGGGTCCGCATCCCGATGTCCCACGGCGTCGACTCCCTCAACGTGGGCGCGGCGGCAGCGGTCGCCTTCTACGCGGTGGCGACGGGCCGACCTTCGGCATAGAACCGGCAGGCCGACCGGCCACCGGGCCCTACGCGTCGGCCACCGGGCCCTACGCGTCGACCACCGGGCCTACGCGTCGACCACCGGGCCCTACGCGTCGACCACCGGGCCCTACGCGTCGACCACCGGGCCCTACGCGTCGACCACCGGCCCTACGCGTCGACCACCGGCCCTACGCGTCGACCACCGGGGCCTACGCGCCGGCCACCGGGCCTACGCGCCGATCACTCGGCCCAGGCCTCGGTCACTCGGGCAGGCCCCGGTCACTCGGCCGAGGACCACGGGCCGATCGCCGTCCGTCCGGACCCGTCGGTCCGCAGCCCGTCGACCGTCCGCACCCCGTCCGTCTACAGCTCGTCAAAGGTCTGCACCCCGTCGATGGTCCGCCCCACCCGACCACTGCCCGTCGACGGTCCGCCCCCCTGTCCCGTCCGCAGCCCGTCGACGGTCCGAACCCCGCCCCGTCTACAGCCCGGACGCCCGGTGTCCGGAAGCATGGTTCCCTACGGCCACCCGCTCCTGCTGCGCCCGTACGCCGCCCCGTTCGTCGCCGAGCCCCCGCGCCGGCCCCTGGCAGCCCTGCGCGGCGGCGATGCCCAGCGCGACCAGCAGCGTCACGACGACGAACACGAACAGACGCTGCCGCAGCAGCCGCGGGTTGGCGGGCCGTCGCCAACGGGTTCCCGTGGTCCTCGGCGCCGTACGGCCGGCTCCGCTGCGCGGCGCGGACCGTCCGCCGCTGTCGTTGCGGGAGGAGTTCCGGCCGGTGGTGTTGCGGGAGGCGGGAGTGGGCCGCGACCCGGACCGCGCCCCCGCTCCGCCGCCGCGCGAGGCGCTGCCGCCCCGGGCGGCGGACCCGTTGCGGGACGGCGTGCCACCGCGCGAGGGTGAGCCGCCGCGCGACGGGTCGGCACCGCGCGACGGATCGCCGCCGCGTGCCGGAGCCGGGCCCCGGCCGCCCCCCGGAGCGCTCCGCGGCGCGGGCGTGCCCTGTGCGCCCGGCCGGCCCTGCGGACGCCGCTGAGCACGCTCCGGGTAGGTGTCGGCGAGCCGCCCCGTGGGCAGGTCCGCCTCTCCGCTGCGCGGCGCGGGCGGCCGTACGTCGGCCAGGCCCTGCGCCTCCCGGGCGGCGATCTCCTTCAGCCGCAGCGACAGTTGCAGCGTGCTGGGGCGCTCCTCGGGGTCCTTGGCCAGGCACGCCCGTACCAGCGGGGCGACGGCGTCGGGGATGCCGTGCAGCTGGGCCTCCTCGTGCACCACGCGGTACAGCATGACCTCGGAACTGCCGTGCCCGAAGGGCGAGTCGCCCATCGAGGCGTACGCCAGTGTGGCGCCGAGCGAGAACACGTCCGTGGCCGGTGTGACCGCCGCCCCGCGCACCTGCTCCGGCGCGAGGAACCCGGGGGAGCCGACCGCGGTGCCGACGTGCGTGAGCGTGGAGGCGCCCGTCGCCCAGGCGATGCCGAAGTCGATGATCCGCGGCCCCTTCGGGGACAGCAGGATGTTGGACGGCTTCAGGTCCCGGTGCACCACCCCGGCCTCGTGCACGGCGACCAGTCCCTCGGACAGGGCGGCGCCCACGGCGGCGACGTCCGCCGCGCCGAGCGGGCCTCCGTCGGCGACCTTGTCGTGCAGGGAGGGGCCGGGCACGTACTGCGTGGCGAACCACGGCCGGTCCGCCTCCAGGTCCGCGGCGACCAGCCGGGCGGTGCAGCCGCCGCGGATGCGCCGGGCCGCCGAGACCTCACGGGCGAACCGCGAGCGGAACTCCTGGTCCTCGGCGAGGTCCGGCCGGATGACCTTCAGCGCGACCCGCTGCCCCTTCTTGTCGGAGCCCAGGTAGACCACGCCCATTCCACCCGCGCCGAGCCGCCTGTGAAGCCTGAACGAGCCGACGACGCGCGGGTCCTCGCGCCTCAGGCGCATCATCGCCATGTTCATCCCCGCTGCCCGGTCCCTGTGACGAGCCACAGCTTACGTTTCCACGGCCGCCCGCGCGCAGAGGCCGCGCCCTCTCGGAACGACGGATTGTCAGTGCCGGGTGCGAGAGTTGAGGAGCGGTCAGGGACCGTGTGAGCGGCTCGGTACCGATCCGACGGTGATCCCAACCGCCCGCCATGGGGCGGGGATTGGACCGGGGGAGGAGGAGCGGGTGGGGGTGGCGGAGGACACCGGGGAGGCGCCCCGCCTCCGCGGCGTGGCGGCGGACGAGGTCGTGCGCGGGGCGGAGACGGGGGTGCGCCCGGACCCGGCGGAAGTGAGCGAAGTCACCGGACGGCGCGGAGATACCGGGGCACGGCGGGCTCCCCCTCCGGGAAGACCCCGAGACCGGGGAGCCGGTCTCCACCCAGGGGAGTACACCGCTGGTGATGGCTCATCCTCCGGGAGGCCCGGCAATCGGTACGAGGGCATGACGTCCGAGGAGCGCCGGACGCCTAGATTTGAGGTCAAGCGGCGGGTGCAGCACTCGTCCCCCGAGGTCAGACGCCCGCCGCTGCCGGAGACAACGGAATCGGTCAGGAGAGGGACCATGGCCCAGACGGTACCGCGGACGCTGGTCCGCACGCGGCGAAGCCGCCGTCAGGGACGTCGCCACCCCGCGGTGGCGACGCTCATGGCCCTGCCCCTGGCGGTCCTGCTCCTCCTCGTCTTCGACGGGTGGGAGACAGTGGCCACACAAGCGTCGTCCGTGGGTGTGATGCTGGGGCGCTGAGCGGCGACCCCAGGCCCGGAAGAGCGGTCCGGGCGGGGACATCCATCCATGAAACCCCGTGGGGACGGGGGTGCGGCGGACGGCAAAATGCCGGCGCAGCTGGGGAGCTGCGCCGGCATTGCTTTTGCCCCCAGGGCTGAGAGGCTGCGGCGGGCGGACGCCTGCGTACCCTCACCCCGTGACAACGGACCACCTCCTGCCCGCCCTGACGGCCCGCGTCAGGGAGACGGCCCACGCCGGCGCCCCGGACTGCCCCTGCGGCGCTGCCCCCCTTGCCGACGCCACCCTCGCCGACCGCCCCGACGCCACCGTCGTCCGGCACGCCGGGATCGTCGCCAAGGCTCACGCGGCGGACGCCGACCCCGCCGAGCTGGCCCTCCGCGTCACCGTCGCCGCCCGCCTCCCCGGCATCCTCCTGCCCCCGCTCGCCCCGGCGCCGGTGGCCCTGCACGGGCGGCTCGTCACGTCCTGGCCGTACGGCACACCCGTGGACCCGGACGATCCGGACGCGGCGCCCTGGGAGGCCGCGGCCACCCTCCTCGCCCGCCTCCACCGGACTCCGGCCCCCACCGCCGTACCCCCCATGCGCGGCCCCGCGAAGGCCGCGCAGGCCGTCGCCCGTCTCCGGACCGCCGCCCCGCACCACCCCGCCACCGCCCCCGTGCTGCACGCCTGGGCCACCCTCCCCGCCTGGGCCCGCGGGGAGGCCGCCATGCCGGACACGACCACGCTCTGCCACGGCGACCTCCACCTCGGCCAGTTCATACGCCACCCCGCGCCCGAGGGGCCCTGGCTGCTGATAGACGTCGACGACCTCGGCACCGGCGTCCCGGCGTGGGACCTGGCCCGCCCGGCGGCCTGGTACGCCTGCGGACTGCTGCCGCCCGACGACTGGCACCGCTTCCTGGGCGCCTATCGCGCGGCCGGCGGCCCGGCCGTCCCGCCGCACGGCGACCCCTGGCCGGCCCTGGACGTCCCGGCCCGCGCCCTCACCGCGCAGACCGCCGCCCGGGCGGTCGCCAAGGCGGTCGCGGCCGACCGGCCCCTGGACGAGGTGGAACGGTCACTGGTCGACGCCTGCGCCCGGATGGCCGCCGTCGGCCCCTGAGCCCCACGAGGTTGAGCCGAAGTTTCGCGAAGTAGGGTGCAACCGACCCGCGGCCGGACAGAGTCTGTCCTGGCGAAACGCGAAGCAGGACCGACCGGCGAGGAGTTGAGCCGAGCATGCAGTGCCCCAAGTGTCACGCACCGATGCACACCTACAACCGCAACGGCGTTCAGATCGAGCAGTGCAGCGGTTGCCGCGGGATCTTTCTCGACTACGGCGAGCTGGAGTCGCTGACCCGCCTGGAAGCCCAGTGGTCCCAGTCCGCTCCGCCGCCGGCCCCGCCCGCCGCGCCGCAGGCCTACCCGGCCGCTCCGGCTCCCGCCTGGGGCGCCCCGCAGCACGGCCACCACGGGCACCACGGTCACCACCGTCAGAAGGGCTTCGGCCGCATGCTCTTCTCCAGCTGAGCGAGCGGACGCACGACGAAGCCCCGACCGTACGGAACGGCCGGGGCTTCGGTGTGTGGACGATACTGGGATTGAACCAGTGACCTCTTCCGTGTCAGGGAAGCGCTCTCCCGCTGAGCTAATCGTCCTGGGAGTGGTGCGAGTGCTGCGTGCGCGATACTGGGATTGAACCAGTGACCTCTTCCGTGTCAGGGAAGCGCTCTCCCGCTGAGCTAATCGCGCGGGGTCCATACGGATCGGTGATCCATACAGGTCGATGATCCTTGCGGATCAGTGGACGATACTGGGATTGAACCAGTGACCTCTTCCGTGTCAGGGAAGCGCTCTCCCGCTGAGCTAATCGTCCTTGGAGGTGGAGACGGGATTTGAACCCGTGTAGACGGCTTTGCAGGCCGTTGCCTCGCCTCTCGGCCACTCCACCAGGAGTGTAGGGGACCCGGGAGGCCCCCTGTTCCTGCGAGCGGACGACGAGGTTCGAACTCGCGACCTCAACCTTGGCAAGGTTGCGCTCTACCAACTGAGCTACGTCCGCCTGTCGGTGCGGTCCGCTTGCGCGTCCCGGCGACGTCATGAACTCTAGCGGATTCCGGGGCCAGTACAAAAACGCGTTTGTGCAGCGTGCTGCGGTGCGTCCGCTCGCGGACCTGGTCAGGGCACCCGGAAGGACAGGTTCGGGTCACCTCCGGGACACCGGCCTAGACTCGACAACGTGCTCGACCTCCCTCCCCTCGCCCGCTTCGGCGACCGCCTCGCCACCGGTCTCCTCGACGTCACGAGCGATCCCGCCGCCCTCGACTCCACGGGTTTCTGGGCCGTCTGCGCGGACTTCGAAGGCCGTCTGACCTGCGCACGCTTCGCCGAGGTGCGGACCGCCCCGGTACCGGCGCCGGTACCGGGCGGGTGGCGGGGACCCGCCGTCGGTGACTGGGCGTCCTCCCTCGACCGCACCGCGTACACGGCGGCCGTACGGCGCATCCGCGAGCACATAGCCGCCGGCGAGGTCTACCAGGCCAACCTCTGCCGGGTCCTCTCGGCGCCCGTCGCCCCCGGCGCCGACGTGGACGCCCTCACCGCCCTGCTGGCCCGCGGCAACCCGGCGCCGTACGCGGGAACGATCCGGCTGCCCGGGCACGGCGTCGAGATCGCCACCGCGTCGCCCGAGCTGTTCCTGCGCCGGGACGGCCGGGTCGTCGAGTGCGGGCCGATCAAGGGGACCGGGCGGACCGAGGCCGATCTGCTGGAGAAGGACTATGCCGAGAACGTGATGATCGTGGACCTGGTCCGCAACGACATCGGACGGGTCTGCGCCACCGGGACCGTGACGGTGCCCGACCTCTGCGCCGTCGAGAAGCACCCGGGTCTCGTGCACCTGGTGTCGTCGGTACGCGGCGAGCTGCGCGCGGGCGCCGGCTGGCCGGAGCTGCTCGACGCGGCCTTTCCGCCCGGTTCCGTCACCGGCGCGCCCAAGTCGAGCGCCCTGCGGATCATCGACGCCCTGGAGACCGCGCCCCGGGGCCCGTACTGCGGGGGCATCGGCTGGGTCGACGCCGACCGGGGGAGCGGTGAGCTGGCCGTAGGCATCCGTACCTTCTGGATCGACCGTGCCGCGGCACTCCTGCGCTTCGGCACCGGCGCCGGCATCACCTGGGGGTCCGACCCCGAGGGGGAGTGGCGGGAGACCGAACTGAAGGCGTCCCGGCTGCTCGCGGTAGCGTCGGGCGCGTACGAGGTGAACGGAAGCGGAGAGGCGCTACTGACGTGAAGATCTGGCTCGACGGCGGGCTGCAGGACATCGAGTCCGCCCGCGTCTCCGTCCTCGACCACGGACTGACCGTGGGCGACGGCATCTTCGAGACGGTGAAGGCGGTGGACGGCAGGCCGTTCGCGCTGACCCGGCACCTCGACCGGCTGACCCGTTCGGCCCGCGGCCTGGGTCTGCCCGATCCCGACCTCGACGAGGTGCGCCGCGGCTGCGCCGCCGTCCTCGAAGCCAACCCCATGCCGCTGGGCCGGCTGCGCGTCACCTACACCGGCGGCCACGGCCCGCTCGGCTCCGACCGCGGCGAGCACGGCCCGACCCTGGTCGTCGCCCTCGGCGAGACCGGCCGCCGCCCCGACTCCACGGCCGTCATCACGGTGCCCTGGACCCGCAACGAGCGCGGCGCGCTCACCGGGCTGAAGACCACCTCCTACGCCGAGAACGTCGTCGCCCTCGCCCGCGCCCGTGAACGGGGCGCCTCGGAGGCGCTGTTCGGCAACACGGTGGGGCAACTGTGCGAGGGCACCGGGTCGAACGTCTTCGTCGTCCTCGACGGCGAGATCCACACCCCACCGGTCGCCTCCGGCTGCCTCGCCGGAATCACCCGGGCCCTTGCCGTCGAGTGGACCGGCGCCCGCGAGACCGATCTGCCGCTGGACGTCCTGGACCGCGCCGACGAGGTCTTCCTGACCTCCACGCTGCGGGACGTGCAGGCCGTGCACCGCGTCGACGACCGTGAACCGCCGGGCGCCCCGGGACCGGTGACCGCGAAGGCCATGAGGATCTTCGAGGAGCGGTCCGGGGACGACCTGGACCCGTAAAGCACGGATATTCGGCTGCACTTCGCACCCCCCGCGGGTAGAACACCCGTGATGACCACGACCCTGCGGCCGACCGAGCCGCTTCAGCGCGCCGCCGACGGAACGCGTTCACGCCACTACCAGGTGTGCGTGAACAGCCGTCCCGTCGGCGCGATACACCTCGGCACCTCGAAGGCCTTCGGTGACTCGGTGGCCGTGATCCACAAACTGCGCATCGACGAACCGGACCGCCGGCGCGGCCGTGGCACGGTGGCCGCCCTCGCGGCCGAGGAGATCGCGCGGGGCTGGGGCTGCGGGCAGATCGAGGCGAGCGTCGCCCCCGACGCCGTGGCGGGCCTGCGGCTCGCCCAGACGCTCGGCTACGTCCTGCGCACCCGCGGCATGACCAAGCCGCTCGGCGACACCCCGCCCGCCCTGCCCGCGGACAGCCGAGCGCGGCCCATGACACCGGACGAGTTCGGCGCCTGGCACGCCTATGGGTCGGAGCAGTACGCCCGGACCTGGATCGAGCGGGGAATGCCCGAGGCGGAGGCCCACGAGAAGGCGCGCCGTGATCACGAGACGCTGCTGCCGCAGGGGCTGGACACGGAGGACATGCTGTTCAGCGTGCTGGAGCACGAGGGGACGCGGGTCGGTGTCCTGTGGCTGGCGCTGTACGAGGGCCGGGCCTACGTCTTCGACGTCGAGGCCGACGCGGCCCACCGGGGCCGGGGACACGGCCGCACGCTGATGCTGCTGGCCGAGGCGCAGGCGATCGCGGCGGGCCGGGCACTGATCGGGCTCAACGTCTTCGCGGGGAACACCGCGGCCGAGCGCCTCTACGAGTCGCTCGGCTACGGGACGACGCGGTACAGCTTCTACAAACCGCTGCTCTGACAGCGGGTGGGGGTGGGGCCGAGGGGAGTGTGCCCGGCTCAGTCCCGCTGTTCGGCCAGCAGCCGGTCCGCGATCTCCTCGACGCGCTCGCGCAGCCCCTCCTGGCTCTTGCCGCCGTCGAGGCGCTCGCCGCCGATCACGTACGTGGGGGTGCCGGTCACGCCGATCGCCTTGCCCTCGGCCTGGTCGGCGTCGACGATCAGGATGTGCCGGCCGTCGATCAGCGCGGTGTCGAACTCCTCCGCGTCCAGCCCCAGATCCCGGGCCACCTCCACCAGGAGGCTTTCCCCCTTGCGGTCCAGCTCCGCCACCCGGTCCAGCACGGCCTCGGCGTACGGCCACCCCTGCCCCTGGGCGACGGCCTCCTCGGCGGCCTGCGCGGCGGCGAAGGAGTGCTTGTGCTTCTCCAGGGGGAAGTGCCGCAGCCGCAGCTCCAGGCGGTCGCCGTAGCGGGCGCGCAGGGCGCGGAGGTCGTCCAGGGCGGTGCGGCAGTCCGGGCACTGGAGCTCGCACCAGACGTCGAGGACGGGCGCGGCGGGACGGGCGGGGGAGGAGTCGCTCATGCTGTCATTCTCCCAGCCGGCGGGACGGCACCCCGACCACCGTCGTAACGGTGGTCGGGGCACCGTCGTACGACGGCCACCGGCACCTGGGGAGGAGCCGACCCCGAGATCTCCCTGATCTCGGGCCGGAGCATGGCCCCACGGCGTCCGGACGGTGCAGGATGGAAGGGACAGAAGTACTCATGCCCGACCGAGCCCAGCCTGGAGGACCGGATGATTGCCGAGACCGTCTGCTCCGCGGTGTCCGCGGCAGGCCTGGGCATCGCGGCGGTCACCGCGTACCGCAGGCGCTTCCTCACCGCGGCCCGCATCGCCGCCTACTCCCTCGTCCCGGTCGGCCTGGTGATGACCGGGGTCGTCGAGTGGCTGGCCGACACGGCCTTCAGCCCGGTCGCCTGGGCCGGCTTCGCGGTGCTGGGTGTGTCCTGGGTGCTGTTCATGACCACGCGCACCGTGGAGCGCCGCCGCGGCGGCACCCGCAAGGAACGCAAGGAGGCCCGCGCCGCCGCACAGCGCGACGCGGTCGCCCCGGCGGCCTCGGAGCCCTCCCTGGGTGCCGGCTCCCGCCCGGCCGCCCGGCCCGAGTCCCGACCTGCGACGACGTCCCGCGGTGAGGACGACTTCAGCGACATCGAGGCGATCCTGAAGAAGCACGGGATCTGACCGTCGGCTGACCGCCGACCGGCCGTCGACGTCCCGGACTGAAACGACACAGCGGTCCGAGGCCGTCAGAGCGTGCTCCGGAATGATCACGATCCGACCGGACAGCGCGACATTCGACGAACACCCGGTCTTTACGGGCGTGTTGATCGCGTAGGCCCGGCGTGCTGCGTCATCATCGCGGCGAGATGCCGGACACCACTCAGCTGGATACCCAGCTGGACCCGAGACAGAGCGAAACCGCGCGGACGCGGAGCGAACCGCGCGGCTGCCTCTTCGCCCTTTCCCAGCCACCGCTCATGATCTTCCTTGCGGTGATCGGGTGTCTGCTGCTCATGGCTTCGTTGCACGATCTGCTGTTGCTGTGAGCCGTACCCGCGTTCCCCGGCGCCACCCGCCGGGGACCGCGTCGCCACCAAGGGCATCGGAGTCCGCGCCGGCCAGGAAGGGCGGCGTCAGCCCGCCGCCTCTTTGCGCCGTGCTCGGTACGCCGCCACGTGCAAGCGGTTTCCGCATGTGCGGCTGTCGCAGTACCGTCGCGAGCGGTTCCGGGACAGGTCGACGAAGGCGCGCCGGCAGTCGGGCGCCTCGCACCGCCGCAGCCGCTCCTGCTCCCCGGCGACGACGAAGAACGCCAGCGCCATTCCGCAGTCGGCGGCCAGGTGGTCCGCGACGGAGGCGCCGGGCGCGAAGTAGTGGATGTGCCAGTCGTAGCCGTCGTGGTCGGTGAGCCGGGGCGTGGTTCCGGCGGCGGCGACCAGGTCGTTGATCAGTCCCGCCGCGGCCCTGGCCTCGGGGGCCGCGAAGACCGCCGCGAACCGACCGCGGATCTTGCGCACCGCCGAGAGGTCGAGCTCCGAGAGCACGCCGACGTCGCTGATTTCGTGCGTTCCCACAAATTCCTGGAGGGCCGCCACATCCGGCAGTCCGTCCGGCGCCGATTCGTCCTCCGGCACGGTGTTCACCAGATCCACCACGGTGTCGAGGGCGCACCGGGTGTCGTGGGTGATCAGCACATTTCGCTCCCTGGCCTGGGGTCGGGCGGGCGCCCGCCGATGCTGGCCGATGGTAGTGGCTTCCGCGGCGGGCCAACCGGCTCCGATCGCGGTCCCGGCCGTCGGTCGCCGGTACAACGGCGACCGGCCTGCCTTCGTTCCCCGGAGAGGCGGCAGGAGGCGGCAGGAGGCGGCGCGAGGCCGGACGTGTGCGGTCCGGGCGCCGCACGCGCACCGGCGCCGCCCCCGCGGAGATCCGCGGCGACGACGCCGGTGTGTGCCGTATGCGGTTGTCCGGGCCCGTGCCGTCACCCCGAGTCGACGGCGACGGGCGGCTTCACGGTGCCTCGCCCTAGCTTTCCGCCAGGATGTGCGAGAGCTCCTGATCGAGATCGAAGTGCCGGTGTTCCGTGCCGGGCGGCACGGCGGCGTCTGTGCGCTTCAGGAAGGACTCCAGGGCCCGTGCCGGGGCCTCGAGCAGCGCCTCGCCCTCCGGGGAACTCAGGGCGATGCACACGACGCCCTGGCCGTGACTGCGCGACGGCCAGACACGGACGTCGCCGGTGCCGGTGGGGCGGTGGAGACCTTCGGCGAGGAGGTCGCGGGCGAACACCCACTCGACGGTCTCCTCGGCTCCGGTGTGGAAGGTGGCGTGCACGGCGTAGGGGTCGGCCGTGTCGTACCGCAGGCCTGCGGGGACAGGCAGGGAGGACTCGCTCGACACAACGAGGCGCAGGTGCAGCTCGCAGCTGACCGTGGTGTTCATAAGCGCCAGGGCCTTTCGCTCAGTGTGCGCTCGGGGATTCGCACGTCGGCGAAATCGACATGCCACCTACGGTGCCGTTGTAAACCCCTCTGAGTGTTTTGCGTGCGTTTACGTAACTCTTCCGGCCGAGAGATCGTTCGGGTCGTGCGCCCATTCCGGTGACAGGTTTCGCTCCGGTAGTGTTTGGCTGTATGAACACGGGGAGTAACACGCCCGGCGAGGCAGTCGTGGCGGAAGACCGTACGGGGACGGACGAGGCCGCGGCCGACCGCGCGCTGGGCTCGCGGGCACCGGAATTCATCAAGGCGCGCCGCGCCCTGCACCTGAGCTGGCAGGTCGGCGTCTTCATCGTCGGCCTCGCGGTCGTGGCGGCCGGCGTCGCCATGCTGGTGCTGCCCGGACCGGGCTGGGTCGTGATCTTCGGCGGCATGGCGATCTGGGCGACCGAGTTCGTCTGGGCCCAGCTGGTCCTGCGCTGGACCAAGCGCAAGGTCACCGAGGCGGCGCAGCGCGCTCTGGATCCCAAGGTGCGGCGCCGGAACATCATCCTGACCTCGATCGGCGTGGTGATCGTGTGCGTGCTGGCCGCGATCTACCTGTACAAGTTCGGGCTCCAGATGCCCTGGAAGATCAAGGACCAGTGATCCGCGGCGGGGGCCCGGCGACCCGGCCCCCGCTGGTCACGGGCACCCCCTGACATGGGGTAATGTTCTTCCTGCGTCCGGGCGATTAGCTCAGTGGGAGAGCGCTTCGTTCACACCGAAGAGGTCACTGGTTCGAACCCAGTATCGCCCACCGGATCATCAGACGGCCCGGCTCACCATCGTGAGCCGGGCCGTTCTGTCGTGCGTGCGCCCGGGCGGTCCCGAGGCGGTCCCGAGGCGGTCCCGATGCGTGCCCGAGCGTCACGCCCGGCGCGACCCCGGCCGGCTCTGCGGCCGTTCCGCTTCCGCGCCTCTTCACCCAACCGTGACCTTCCGTGCCGCCCGCCCCGACGGCCCCATCGGCGTTCGGTCCGTCGGCCACGCCGCGTCGACCTCGGCCTTTTCCGGCGCTGCCGACGGCGCGGCCGGGACGGTCGTCCGCGCCGTCCGCGCCCGGTGTCCATGAATTCCTGTCCGAATCATTGACGCGCCTCCGGGCCCTCCGTAACTTGTGCCAGCAAGCGCTTACTTGAAACGATTCATGAAGCGGACGCGACGTCGCGGGGAGGCTCGTATGCAGCAGGGCGGGAATGCGGAGAGGCGGACCGGGAGGCGCACGATCCTCAAGGCGGCGGGAGCCTCGTTGGCCGTCGCGGGGCTGGGTGCGACGGCCACCGCGTGCGGCGGCGGCAGCGGCTCGGGGGACGGAACGGTGACGATCCGTTACTCATGGTGGGGCGCCGAGGACCGGGCCGAACGTATCAACAAGACCATCGCGCTCTTCGAGAAGAAGTACCCCAAGATCAAGGTCAAGACCGACTTCCAGCCGTACACCGACTTCTGGAAGAAGTTCAACACCCAGGCCTCCGGCGGGAATCCGCCGGACGTCTTCCAGAATGCCATCGGATTTCTCCGGAAATACGACGCCAAGAATGTCCTGCTCGACCTGAGCGAGCAGGCCGAGGCGGGAAACCTCTCCATGGACGGCTTCCGGGCGGGCCTTGAGAAGTTCGGTGAGATCGACGGCAAACTCCTCGGCGTGCCCGTCGGTTCGAATTTGATGGCCCTCGTCATCGACAAGCCCGTCTACACCAGGGCAGGCAGCAAGCCCGAACAGGGCTGGACCTGGGACGACTTCGACGAGGCGATGACGAGGATCCGGGACAGGACCGGCCGCGCCGGGGACAGCGGCATGTACGGCGTCATGTACCTCTACGACCTGTACCTGCGACAGAACGGCAAGGCCTTCTTCACCGAGGACGGGCTCGGCTTCTCCGAGGCCGACCTGACCACCTGGTGGACGAAGGCGGAGAAGGGCGTGAAGTCCGGTCTGTTCGCCGACCCGAAGAAGGTCGCCCAGATCAAGCCCAAGTCGGCGCTCTCCGCGGAGCTCGCCGGCAGCGAGTTCACCTGGGACAACTTCACCGTCCGCTACACCTCCGAGGGCAAGAGCGAGTACGGTCTCGCGCCGATCCCCACCACGGACGGCAAGAGGACGGGCCAGTACCTCGGCTCGCTGATGCTCAGTGCCTACAAGCGCACCGAGCACCCCAAGGAAGTCGCCCAGTTCATCGACTTCATGGTCCACGACCCCGAGGTCGCCAAGATCATGGGCTACGACCGAGGCGTCCCGACGACGCAGGCCCAGTACGACGCGTACCAGCCGACCGACCCGGTCAACAAGGCGATCGCCGCCTACGAGGCGTCCCTCGTCGAGGCGGGCGTCCTGGAGCAGATCACCCCGCACCCGAACGGTGCCGACATCTGCGAGGCCGCCTTCCTGCGCATCGCCGAGGAGATGGCGCTCGGCGAGCGGTCGGTCGAGGACGCCGTGAAGCAGTTCTTCAGCGAGTCGAAGACGGCTCTCGCCGGCTGATGGGAAGCGCAGTGACACACGCCCCTGCGACGGAGGACCTGGCCGAGGACTCCGAGCCGCGGCACGGTCCGGTGAAGCCCCCGCGCCCCGCCGAACTGATGCGGCGGGGCCGCCGGGAGAACCTGGCCGGCTACCTCTTCATGTCCCCCTGGATCGCCGGTTTCCTGCTGCTCACGGCGGGACCGATGGTCGCCTCGCTCTACTTCGCGTTCACCGACTACAACCTGTTCGACGCTCCCAGGTGGATCGGCCTGGACAACTTCTCCGAGATGTTCGGCGACCCGCGCTGGCGCCACTCGGTCCAGGTCACCCTGTGGTACGTCGTCGTCGGCACCCCGATCAAGCTCATCGCGGCGCTCGGCGTCGCACTGCTGCTGGCGCAGAAGCGGCGCGGACAGGCCTTCTACCGGGCCGCCTTCTACGCCCCTTCACTGATCGGCGCGAGCGTGTCCGTCGCCATCGTGTGGAAGGCGATCTTCTCGGACGACGCGGTCGTCGACCGTACGCAGCGGCTTTTCGGGATCGGTGCCGGCGGCTGGACGGGCGACCCGGACCTGATCATCTACAGCCTGGTGGCCCTGACCGTATGGCAGTTCGGTGCCCCCATGGTCATCTTCCTGGCCGGGCTCAAGCAGGTGCCGCGCGAGCTGTACGAGGCGGCCGACGTCGACGGGGCGGGCAAGCTGCGGCAGTTCTGGAACATCACGCTGCCGATGATCTCCCCGGTCCTCTTCTTCAACGTCCTGCTGGAGACCATCCACTCCTTCCAGATCTTCAGCTCGGCCTACATCGTCGGCGGCGGTGCCGGAGGCAACGCCTGTGGTCCCGCGGACGGCACGATGGTCTACACCTGTTATCTGTACGTCCAGGGCTTCGAGAACAGCCGCATGGGCCTGGCCTCCGCCATGGCCTGGATGCTGCTGGTCGCGGTCGCCCTGGTCACCGCGGTGCTGTTCTGGTCGCAGAAGCGCTGGGTGCACTACGAGGAGGGCGGCCGATGAGCGCGCAGGCCACCGACGTCACGCCCGCCCCGCCCGCGAAGGGGGCCCTGCGGCGTAGACTGCCACGCTCGCTCGCCTGGCACATCGGATCGCTGGCGATCCTCGCCGTGATCCTCTACCCGGTGCTCTGGGTGATCGGCGGCTCCTTCAAAGAGAGCGGAGACATCGTCGGCAGCCTGGACCTCTTCCCGGGCGACCCGATCCTCTCCAACTACACGAGCCTCGCCGACGGCATCGCGGACATCTCGATCTCCACGTTCTTCTTCAACTCACTCTTCCTCGCCGTCGGTTCGGTGATCGGGATCGTGGTGTCCTGCTCACTCACCGCCTACGCCTTCGCGAAGATCAGGTTCGCGGGCCGCAATCTCCTGTTCACGCTGATGATCGGCACGCTGCTGCTGCCGTACCACGTGCTCCTCATCCCGCAGTACGTGCTGTTCCGCAACATGGACATGATCAACACGTACACCCCGCTGCTGCTGGGGAAGTACCTGGCCACGGAGGCGTTCTTCGTCTTCCTGATGGTGCAGTTCATGCGCAACCTGCCCAGGGAACTGGACGAGGCCGCGCGTCTCGACGGCTGCGGGCACTTCCGCATCTACTGGTCGATCGTGCTCCCGTTGTGCAGGCCGGCCCTGATCACCAGCGCGATCTTCACCTTCATCAACTCGTGGAACGACTTCATGGGCCCGCTGATCTACCTCAACGAGCCCGGCAAGTACACCGTCTCCCTCGGCCTGAAGATGTTCGTGGACCAGGAAGGGCTGGCGAACTACGGCGGCATGATCGCCATGTCGCTCGTCGCCCTGCTGCCCGTCCTCGCCTTCTTCCTGGCCTTCCAGCGTTATCTGATCGACGGCATGGCGACGTCCGGTCTGAAGGGCTGAGGTGAACCGATGGTGACCGATGCACGCGCCAAGGCCCGCACGGAGCGGGGGGAGTCGCGGTTCGCGCAGGGGTTCGCCCTGTTCGCCGAGTGCCTGCTCACCGGAGTGTGGATCGCGGTGGCCTCGCTGCCGCTGGTCACCTACCCCGCCGCGTTCGCGGCCGGCGCGCGGCATCTCGGACGCCGACTCGCCCACGAGCGCGGTGGCTGGCGGGAGTTCACGGCCGACTTCCGGGCGGCGGTGCGCCGCGGGTGGCTCGTCGGGCTCGCCGGGTGGGCCGCCCTGGCCGCGGTCTGGGTGGATGTGCAGGCCGTACGCAGCGGTCTGCCGGGCGGCCCGTTCGTGGGCGCCGTCGGGGTGCTCGCCCTGATCGGCGCGGCCGTGGCCGGGCTCCGTGCGGCGGCGGCCTGGCGGCCCGGCGCCTCCTGGCGGTCGCTGCTCGCGCAGGCCGGGCGCCGCACCGTGCTCGACCCCGCGGGTTCCTTCCTGATCGTCGGCGGGCTGGCCGTCGTGGTCTGCTCGGCCTGGTTCAGCGCGCCGCTGGCGGTCGCCGTCCTCGGCGCCGTCGCGGCGGCGGCCGTCGCCGTGGAGGAGCGCTACCGGCGCCGCTGACGGCGGCGCGTCCGTCCCAGGGCCGGCGCCCCGGCGCCGCGCCTCTATCTGTCATGCCCTTGACATCTCAGTCGCACGTCAGAGCCATGCCCTTGACACCCCCTGCACCCGCCCCGCCCCCCTCCCTGCCCCGCACGGAACGGAAAGGAAAGGCCATGTCCCCCATCCCCCGCAGGTCCCTCCTCAAGGCGGCCGCCGTCGCTGGCGCCGCCGCCCAGTTCAGCTGGGCACTGGGCGCCGGAAACGCCCAGGCCGCACCCGCCGCCAAGGACGCCGACGCCGACGCCGACGCCGACCCCGTCACCCTGACCTGGCTGGAGGACGGCGGCCTCGGCGCCGCACCCGGCTCCACCGTCGGCGTCCCCTGGCCAAAGGGCACGTACCGGGAGGACCAGGCGTTCGCCGTCACGGACGCGAACGGCAAGGCCGTACCCGCCCAGTCCTGGCCCCTCGCCTACTGGCCGGACGGCTCCCTCAAGTGGACCGCGCACGCCGTCGGCTCCGGCAACGGCAAACTCACCCTGACCGCCGGCACCCCCGCCGCGCCCGCGAAGAAGGTCACCGTCGACCGGCGCGGCGGCACCATCGACATATCGACCGGTGTCATCACCGCGAGGATCGGCAAGTCGGGATCGACGCTGATCAAGTCGGTCACCAGAGGCGCCACCGAGATCGCGAAGAACGGCCGCCTCGTCCTGCTGCGCCAGCCCGAGATCGAGGACGGCGACCAGGGCACGGTCAAGTACGAACGCTTCGACGGCGCCATCGACGAGGTGAAGGTCGAGCAGGACGGCCCGGTCCGCGCCGTCGTCCGCATCGACGGCAAGCACCGCAAGGGAGGCCGCGGCTGGCTGCCCTTCTCCATCCGCCTCTACTTCTACGCGGGCGCCGACTCCTTCCGCATGGTGCACACCATCACGTTCGACGGGAAGCAGGAGCCCGGCAAGGCGAGCGGCGACTTCATCCGCGGCCTCGGCGTCCGCTTCACCGTCCCGATGCGCGACGAGTCCTACGACCGGCACATCCGCATCGGCGGCGAGGGCACCGGCCTGCTGCGCGAGGCCGTCAAGGGCATCACCGGCCTGCGCCGCGACCCCGGCGCGGCCGTGCAGGCGGCGCAGTTCGCGGGGGAGCGGCTGCCCGACCCCGCCACCTGGGACCAGCGGGTCACCACCCGCCTGAAGTACATCCCCGAATGGGGCGACTACACCCTCTCCCAGCTCTCCGCCGACGGCTTCTCCCTGCGCAAGCGCACCAAGAAGGGCCACGGCTGGATCGGTGCCGGCGGCGGCCGGCGCGCCTCCGGTTTCGGCTACGTCGGCGGGACGAGCGGCGGACTCTCCTTCGGCCTGCGCGACTTCTGGGAGAAGCACCCCGCCCAGCTCGACATCCGCGACGCCCAGACCGACGAGGCCGAGGTCACCCTCTGGCTCTGGTCGCCCGAGGCCCAGCCTATGGACCTGCGCTTCTACCACGACGGCATGGGACAGGACACCTTCCCCGAGCAGCTCGAAGGCCTCAACATCACCTATGAGGACTACGAGCCCGGCTTCGGCACCCCCTACGGCATCGCCCGCACCTCGGAACTGCTGTTCTGGGCCAACGCCGCCACCCCGAGCGCCGAGACACTCGCCGAACAGGTCGAGGTCGTACGCGTACTGCCGCAGCTGGCCGCCCCGCCGAAGCAGCTCATCAAGTCCAAGGTCTTCGGCCCCGGCCTCTACTCCGAGCCCGACCGCTCCACCCCCGCCAAGGCGAAGATCGAGGACCACCTCGACTTCCTCTTCACCTACTACAAGGACCAGGTGGAGCAACGCCGTTGGTACGGCTTCTGGGACTACGGCGACATCATGCACACGTACGACACCGCCCGGCACCAGTGGCGCTACGACATCGGCGGCTACGCCTGGGACAACTCCGAACTCTCCCCGGACCTCTGGCTCTGGTACGCCTATCTGCGCTCCGGCCGCGCCGACATCTTCCGCTTCGCCGAGGCCATGACCCGGCACACCGGCGAGGTCGACGTCTACCACCTCGGCGAATGGGCCGGCCTCGGCACCCGCCACGGAGTCCAGCACTACGCCGACAGCGCCAAGCAGCAGCGCATCGCCAACACCACCTACCGGCGCTACTACTACTTCCTCACCGCCGACGAACGCGTCGGCGACCTCATGCACGCCAACGTCGACTCCGACGAGACGTTCCTCGCCCTCGACCCGCTCCGCAAGATCCGCACCGAGCCCTACACGCCCGACCGGCACGCCCTGTCGGTCGGCTTCGGCACCGACTGGAGCGGCCTGGTCTCGGCGTGGCTGACCGAGTGGGAACGCAATGGCCCCAAGTGGGAGAAGGCCAAGGCCCGCGTCCTGTCCACCATGGAGACCATCGCCGCCCAGCCCAACGGCTTCGTCCAGGGCAGCGGCCTGTACGACCTGGACACCGGGAAGTTCGCCGTCGTCGACACCCCGAAGGTCGAGGTGTCCCACCTGTCGGCCGTCTTCGGCCTGAACGAACTGTGCGCCGAACTGATCGACCTGGTCGACATGCCGCAGTTCAACGAGGCGTACTACGACTACTGCCGCTACTTCAACGCCTCCAAGACCGAACAGGCGGCACGGTACGGCAGCAACTTCGGCAGCCTCATCCTCTTCCAGGGCCACTCGCGCCTCGACGCCTACGCGGCCGTACAGACCGGGGACGAGAAGCTCGCCACGCGCGCGTGGCAGAAGTTCTACGGCTCCGACGGCTACAAGGAGTCCGCGCCCTGGCGGACGGAGAAGCTGAGCGGCCCCACCACGCTGGTGCCGGGCAGCGAGGCGAGCTGGGTGTCCACCAACGACACCGCGCTCTACGGCCTCGCGGCGATCGAGAACCTGGCACTTCTGGGGGACAGGATGCCGTAGCCGGCACGTGACGGACGCGGGTGCGGGCACACTCCACAGGTGGACTGGAACCATTACCGCTTCCGCAGCCTGTGGGCGCTGCCCGCGCCCGTCCCGGCCGTCTACCGCGCGCTGGAACGGATCGAGGACTACCCCCGCTGGTGGCCCCAGGTGCGCGAGGTCACCCGGCTCGACGACACCAGCGGGATCGTCCGGTTCCGCTCACTCCTCCCGTACGACCTGACCGCCACCCTGCGCGAGGGACGGCGCGATGCGGGCGCCGGGGTGCTGGAGGTCGCCCTGACCGGCGACATGGAGGGCTGGGCGCGCTGGACGGTCACCCCGCGCGGCTCCGGCGCCCTCGTCCGCTACGACCAGGAGGTCGGCGTACGCAAGCCGCTGCTGCGCCGCCTCGCCGTGCCCGGGCGGCCCCTGTTCCGGGCCAACCACCGGCTGATGATGCGGGCGGGGCGGCGCGGACTGGCCGCCCACCTGGAAAGCGGTCACCAAGCGGTTTGAAGGAAACGTGCCGGGCCCTGTATTGTTCAGTGCGTTCCGGGCGATTAGCTCAGTGGGAGAGCGCTTCGTTCACACCGAAGAGGTCACTGGTTCGAACCCAGTATCGCCCACGTTCGCGAGAGCGACGTGTGTCCGCAGACAACGCGGACCACGTCGCTCTCGTCGTGTTCTGCGCGGCTTCGCCGCGCGAAGTGGGGGCTCCGCCACCCACACCCCCGTGCCCGGCGTTGCTCGCGGCCGGGGTGGTTCGCTCACGCCGCCGCCGGCAGGTCCGGCCGCAGCGGCCAGGCCGGGTCCACCGCCTCCTCCGTCCCGTTGAGCGCGAACCACGCCTGCAGCCCCCGCGCCTGCCCCGCGTGCCAGACCGCCTGGAGCGTGTGCAGCTCGGCGGCGGACAGGCGCTCCAGCCGCCCCGGGAAGCGGCGCCCCACCGCCCGTACGACCTCCAACGCGGCCTGCGCGTCGGCCGCCGCGTCGTGCGCGCCCTCCAGTTCGACGCCGTAGTGCGCGCACAGGTCGGTGAGGGTGCGGCGGCCCTTGCGGTACCGGTCCAGGTGTTTGTCGAGCACACGCGGGTCGAGGACGAGCAGCGACGTCCGCTCCACCCAGCGGCCGAGGGAGGAGGCCCGGTGCCGGCGCAACTCCCGGTCCAGCAGCGTGAGGTCGAACGGCGCGTTCATCACCACGAGCGGACGCCCGGCGCGGGCCTGCTCGGCCAGTGCCTCCGCTATCTCGTACATCACCGGCGCCGGCCAGCGGCCGTGGCGCCGCACATGCTCCTCCGTCAGCCCGTGCACGGCCGTCGCCGCCTCGGGCACCGGCACGCCCGGGTTCACCAGCCACCGGGTCACGCGCGGCCTCAGCCCCGGCGCGTCCTGCACGACGAGGGCCGCCGACACGATCCGGTCGCTCTCGACGTCCACACCCGTCGTCTCCGTGTCGAAGGCCGCCAGCGGCCCCTCGAACCAGCTCGTCATAGGGCACTCAACTCCTCGTCCGAGTACGGCAGCTGACGCGCCGTCTTCTGTCCCGATTCGGTGATACCCGGGCTGTTTGCGGCGTACGCCGGAAGGACACAACAGGAGTACGGGTCTTTGCAGTTCAGCGGCCCGCAGTGGGGATTCACCAGTTCTGGAAGGCTGTTGGCCATGGCCATAGCGCAGCCCGAACGGGGCGGGCTGCTGCCCGAGCGCACGGCACCCTCTCGCGGCTCTCTCGCCACCACCGCCTGCATGGAGACCTTGCAGGTCGGCTACCTCCACGCGGTCGCCGCGGCGGCGGGCTGCTCGCTCTCCCAGCCCTTCCCGGACAACGGCATCGACTGGCACGTCAGCCACAGCGCCGCCGGGCACACGGTCGACGACGAGGTCACCATCAAGGTGCAGCTCAAGGCGACGTACCAGATCCCGCCGAGCCCGCCCGGCCGCTTCTTCTCCTTCACGCTCGACAACGACCACCTGGCGAAACTCGCCCGCACCCCGGTCTCGGTGCACAAGATCCTGGTCGTGATGATCGTCCCCAGGTCCCGTGACCAGTGGCTGCGGGCCGGGCACGACCGGCTCGACCTCAGGCACTGCTGCTACTGGACCAACCTCGCCGGACATCCGGTCACCGGCCGGCGGCGCACCACCGTGCGGATACCGACCGCGCGGGTCTTCGACGACCGGGCGCTGTGCGAGATCATGACGCGGGTCGGGACGGGAGGGAAACCATGACGCACCGCCCGACCGGCGAACCCCTGCGTGCCGTGCGGCCGCACCCCACCGACACCGTCGGCGACCCGGCCTGGGACGACGGCCGCCCGCCCGAGTCCGGCACCGTCGACCCGGCCGTGCTGACCGCCCTGCTCCACCGCCACGGCTGGCGGCGTCGCGGCGGCGCCCCGGGCCGCTACGGCCGCTGGACCCCGCCCGGCCCGGCCGCCGGCGCCACCAGCCTGCTGGTGCCCGTCAGCCGCGCCTTCCCCGACAGCGACGACCTGCTCGGCGAGGCCCTGCTCGCCCTGTCCCGCAGCGGCACGCCCGCCGCCCGCGAGATCCTCGTCTCCCTCGCCGTGCCCAGCGACGAGATCCGCTGGGAGCGCGACGTACCGACCGGGCCCGGCGACACCGCCTCCTGGACCGTGGAGGAACAGCTGCGCTCCGCCGCCCGCCGGATGCTGCTCGCCGGAGCGCTCGCCACGCGCGCGCGTGCGGGCTACTACGGCGCCCGGCACCGGCGCGCCGCCGCCGAGGCCCTGGAGAACGTCCTGGTCGGCGCCGCCCCCGGCGGCCGCCGGCTCACCGCGTTCGTGCCCGTCACCACCGGCCGCCCCCTCGCCGTACGCCTCCACCACGCCCTCTACGCCGCCCGCGAGGCCGTCGACTACCGGCGGGCCACCGGCGGCATGGAGGCCTTCGACACGGCCGTCGCGGCGGGCGTCAGCCACGAGCTCACCGAGGCGCTCGTCGCCCTGGTCCGCGGCACGGAGGGCGCGCGGATCGCCGTCGACTGGGCACCGGCCGCCGGCGTCCCCGAGGGCTGCGCCGCCCTCGCCGAACCCGTCGAGTTCTCGCCCGGCGACCTGCCCGCCCTGCGCGAGGCCGCCGCCCGCTACCTGCGCGCGGAGCCCTCGGTGCCGGTCCGGATCACCGGCACCGTCGTCCGCATGCGCCGTCCCGGGCCACGCGGCGCGGGCACCGTACGGCTGCGGGTGCTGGCCGGGGCGGACGTCCCGCACGTACGGATCACGCTGGACGAGGAGGCCTACCGGATCGCCGGGCACGCCCATCTCGTCGGGCTGCCGGTACGGGTGCTCGGCCGGCTGGAGAGCCGGGGCGGATTCCGCAGGCTCACCGGCGCCTGCGAGATCGCCCCCGTACAGGTCGACGACGCGGAGCGGGACCGGCTGCTGAAGGCGGTCCAGGAGCACGTGGAGGTGGCGGCCTTCTTCGAGGAGACCTGCGGAGGTGACGGCGAGGACGACGGCGACCGCGGGGACTGATTTCGCGGTGAGTGGGCCGGGGTCGGTACGATCGCCCTCATGCGTGCGCTTTGGTATGGCGCCGCAGCCCCACTTCAGTCAGGAGAGACCGGTGTCAGACGTCCGTGTGATCATCCAACGCGATTCCGAGCGGGAAGAACGCGTGGTGACGACGGGCACTACGGCCGCCGAGCTCTTCGCCGGCGAGCGCTCGATCGTCGCCGCCCGCGTGTCCGGTGAGCTGAAGGACCTCGCCCACGAGGTCCAGGACGGCGAGACCGTCGAGGGCGTCGAGATCTCCTCCGAGGACGGCCTGAACATCCTGCGCCACTCCACCGCGCATGTCATGGCGCAGGCCGTGCAGGAGCTGTTCCCCGAGGCCAAGCTGGGCATCGGCCCGCCCGTCAAGGACGGCTTCTACTACGACTTCGACGTCGAGAAGCCCTTCCACCCCGATGACCTCAAGGCCATCGAGAAGAAGATGCAGGAGATCCAGAAGCGCGGCCAGCGCTTCTCGCGCCGCGTGGTCACCGACGACGCCGCCCGCGAGGAGCTCGCCGACGAGCCGTACAAGCTGGAGCTGATCGGCCTCAAGGGCTCCGCCTCGCACGACGACGGCGCGGACGTCGAGGTCGGCGCCGGCGAGCTGACGATCTACGACAACCTGGACGCCAAGACCGGCGACCTGTGCTGGAAGGACCTCTGCCGCGGTCCCCACCTGCCCACCACCCGGAACATCCCGGCGTTCAAGCTGATGCGCAACGCCGCCGCCTACTGGCGCGGCAGCGAGAAGAACCCGATGCTCCAGCGCATCTACGGCACCGCCTGGCCGTCCAAGGACGAGCTGAAGGCGCACCTGGAGTTCCTCGCCGAGGCCGAGAAGCGCGACCACCGCAAGCTCGGCAGCGAGCTGGACCTGTTCTCCGTCCCGGAGCAGATCGGCTCCGGCCTCGCCGTCTTCCACCCCAAGGGCGGCGTGATCCGCCGGGTCATGGAGGACTACTCGCGGCGCCGCCACGAGGAGGAGGGGTACGAGTTCGTCTACACCCCGCACGCGACGAAGGGGAAGCTCTTCGAGACCTCGGGCCACCTGGACTGGTACGCCGACGGCATGTACCCGCCCATGCAGCTCGACGAGGGCGTGGACTACTACCTCAAGCCCATGAACTGCCCGATGCACAACCTGATCTTCGACGCGCGCGGCCGCTCGTACCGTGAACTGCCGCTGCGCCTGTTCGAGTTCGGGACCGTGTACCGGTACGAGAAGTCCGGCGTCGTGCACGGCCTGACCCGGGCCCGCGGCTTCACCCAGGACGACGCGCACATCTACTGCACCCGCGAGCAGATGTCGGATGAGCTCGACAAGACGCTCACCTTCGTGCTGAACCTGCTGCGCGACTACGGCCTGACCGACTTCTACCTGGAGCTGTCCACCAAGGACGAGACGAAGTTCGTCGGAACTGACGAAGCCTGGGAGGAGGCCACCGAGACGCTGCGCCAGGTCGCCGAGAAGCAGGGCCTGCCCCTGGTCCCGGACCCGGGCGGCGCCGCCTTCTACGGCCCGAAGATCTCCGTCCAGACCAAGGACGCCATCGGTCGCACCTGGCAGATGTCGACCATCCAGCTCGACTTCAACCTGCCTGAGCGCTTCAACCTGGAGTACACGGGCGCGGATGGCACCAAGACCCGCCCGGTCATGATCCACCGCGCGCTGTTCGGCTCGATCGAGCGCTTCTTCGCGGTGCTCCTGGAGCACTACGCGGGCGCCTTCCCGGCGTGGCTGGCCCCCGTCCAGGCGGTCGGCATCCCGATCGGCGACGCGCACGTCGAGTACCTGGAGAAGTTCGCCGTGGCGGCCCGCAAGCAGGGTCTGCGCGTCGAGGTCGACTCTTCCTCCGACCGCATGCAGAAGAAGATCCGCAACGCGCAGAAGCAGAAGGTGCCCTTCATGGTCATCGCGGGCGACGAGGACATGGCGAACAACGCCGTCTCCTTCCGCTACCGCGACGGCTCCCAGGAGAACGGCATCCCCGTCGACGAGGCCATCGCGAAGATCAAGAAGGTCGTCGAGGAGCGGGCGCAGGTCTGATCCCAGGGCTGAACAGGGTTCGGCGGGCCCCCGGGGAGATCCGGGGGCCTTTCCCTGTCGCCGCACGCGACGCCATATGCTGCACGTATGACGAGTGAGCCGGAGCAGCAGTTGGGAGTGGGGACCCAGGACGCGTTCCAGCGCCTGTGGACGCCCCACCGGATGGCCTACATCCAGGGCGAGAACAAGCCGAGCGGCCCCGGCGCCGACGATGGCTGCCCCTTCTGCTCGATCCCGGCCAAGTCCGACGAGGACGGGCTGGTCGTCCGGCGCGGCGAGCACGTGTACGCGGTGCTCAACCTGTACCCGTACAACGGCGGTCATCTGATGACCGTGCCGTACCGGCACGTGGCCGACTACACCGAGCTGACCGACGTGGAGACCGCGGAGCTCGCCGAGCTGACCAAGCAGGCGATGACGGCCCTGCGCACCGCGTCGGGCGCCCACGGCTTCAACATCGGCATGAACCAGGGCACCGTGGCCGGCGCGGGCATCGCCGCCCACCTCCACCAGCACGTCGTGCCCCGCTGGGGCGGCGACACCAACTTCATGCCGGTCGTCGGCCACACGAAGGTGCTGCCGCAGCTGCTGGGCGACACCCGCAAGATGCTGGCGGAGGCGTGGCCGGCCGCTTGACACAGCCGGGGTCGGCACATCCCAGCCCGTCCGGCGTTTGAGGACGAGGCCGTTCAGGCCGAAGCGGGGTCCGGGGGCGCAGCTCCCGGCGACGGTCACGCCAACGCCCCCGCCCCACCGCCGGAGGCCTACGCGTTATACAGGTCGGCCTTACCCGGCGTCGGATCCTGCACCGCCGTACTGAGGAACGCCGACCGCGTCCCGAACTTCTCCGTGTCCACCCCGTTCTCCTCCAACACCTTGATCGCCGACGAGTGCACCACCCGCAGCACCGGCGCCGCCGCCCGCAACGCGTCGTCGGCCATGAAGCGGTGGCGCCACGGCTGGTCCGCCCACGCGTGCCGCAGCCCGAACGGCTCCGGCAGGCCGATCGTGCCGCCGAGCCAGTTCAGCAGCGGCGGATACCAGGTGAGCGGGGCGCGGACGGCGAGCCGTACGACCTCGTTCGCGGTGACCAGCGGGAGCATCACCTTGCGCGTCTCCCACGGCTTGAACGACTTGGCGACCTCCTTGGAGGGAGCCTCCGGCTTGGTGGTGAACAGCGGGTTCACCGGGCCCAGGGCATGACCGGTGACCTCGATGCGCAGCGTCTCGTGCAGCACGGTCACCGTGATCAGCATGGTGATGACCAGCTGGCCGTCCCACAGGGTCCACTGGACGCCCAGGTAGTGCCGGTCACCGGCGCCGAACTGCTGCTTGTTGCAGATGTCCTGTATCGCGTGCGACTTGACCTGGTACGCCTCGACGTCCGTGCCCTCCGGACGGGACACCGCCTTGGCGTTCTCCCCGATGGGCGTCACGACCCAGTGCCGTATGGACGGCTTCGTGAAGCCGCCGGTGTTCAGCGGGCCGCGCTCCAGCATGCGCAGCTGGTCGTGGATGGCCCGGACGACGTCCCAGCTGCGGAAGGGATGGATCTCCCGGGTCGGGTCGGCCGGCGCCAGGTTCTCGGCGAGCTGCCAGCTGCCCCAGCGGGTGCCCATGCCGAGTATGCCCTTGGGGCCGGCGTAGAAGACCGAGTTGGACTGCTGCTCGGCGCCGAGCTTGGCCAGTGACTGGCGGAGCTGCTCGGCCGCGGTCTCGCCCGGGTTGCTGGGCACCGCCTCGGGGACCTTGGCGCCGACGCCGCTGCCCGACAGGAGGCCGTCCCAGCGCTCCCGCAGGTCCTTCGCCGTGCCCTCGCAGATCCGTTTGGCCCAGAACCAGCCGACGACGGGCATCACGACCGCTGCGCGCGCGTACCAGGCCCAGAAGCCGGAGAAGGGCATCTTGACGAGGAACAGCACGGCCAGCGCGGCGATCGCCACGAGCACCGCGGTGCCCAGCGCCCCGGCCTGCTTGTTCTCCGCCTTGGCGACGGTGGTGCGGATCTGGAAGCCGAGCAGCCAGACCAGCATGCCGGGCAGGAACAGCAGACCGCACAGCACGATCACCGTGGACAGCCGGGCGTCGCGCGCCTTGCGGATGCCGTTGGCCGCCAGGCAGTGCTCGACGACCACCTGCGGCTCGGCGCCGAAGGACTGGATGAGGGGCTTGCGGCCGCTGCCCAGCATCCGGTCGGCCACCGCGCGGGAGAAGGCCTCGCCGAGGTTGGGACGGAAGATCGTGGCCCAGGACCGGCCCGCGTTGAGGGTCGTCTGGTGCCATTCGTTGTCGGCCTTCTTGATGTCCTTCAGCTCGCTGTCCCGGTAGGCGGCCGAGGCCAGCGCGAAGGTGGCCGTCTGGCCTCCGTCGTCCGTACGCGGCACCTGCGGTCCGAAGAAGTCCGCGTAACCGCCGTCAACGGTCATTCCCGCCCCCGATCGCCACCACTGTCGCTCCTGCGGCCTTCCCGACTTCCCTGCCCGGCACACCTGTTGATCAGGTCATCAGCGTATCCGCCGACACCGACATGCGGCACCGGACGGCCAAAGGCGCCCCCGAGCGCGCGGGTTGCTCCGGTGTTGCGCCGTCGTGCGCCCGGACCCGGCAGAACGGTAACGGGCCGCTTCTCGGCGGGAGTCGAACGCGAGACCGGCGCGGAGCAGGTCCGCGCCGGCTCTCTGCCGTGTACCCCTAGGACGCCGCCCGCAGCTCCTCCCGGAGACGGTCGGCGATCTGCGGCGGCATCGGGTCGTGCCGCGCGTAACGGCGGCCGAAGCGCGCGGTGCCGTGCGTCAGGGAGCGCAGGTCCACCGCGTACCGGCCGATCTCGATCTCCGGTACCTCGGCCCGGATCAGGGTCCGCCCGCCGCTCGTCTGCTCGGTGCCGAGCACCTTGCCGCGCCGTCCGGACAGGTCGCTCATCACGGCGCCCACATAGTCGTCGCCGACCAGCACGCTCACCTCGGCCACCGGCTCCAGCAGATGGATCCTCGCCTGCGCCGCGGCCTCCCGCAGCGCCAGCGCGCCGGCCGTCTGGAAGGCGGCGTCGGAGGAGTCCACCGAGTGCGCCTTGCCGTCCCGCAGCGTGACCCGCACGTCGATCAGCGGATGGCCCGCGGCGACGCCCTTGGCGGCCTGCGCGCGGACGCCCTTCTCGACGGACGGGATGAACTGCCGGGGCACCGCGCCGCCGACCACCTCGTCCACGAATTCGATGCCCGAACCGCCCGGCAGCGGCTCCACCTCGATCTCGCAGATGGCGTACTGACCGTGCCCGCCGGACTGCTTGACGTGCCGCCCGCGCCCGGCCGCCCGGTCCCCGAACGTCTCCCGTAGAGAGACCCGGTGGGGTACGACGTCGACCTGGACGCCGTAGCGGCTGCGCAGCCGTTCGAGCGCCACGTCGGCGTGGGCCTCGCCCAGGCACCACAGGACCACCTGGTGCGTGTCCTGGTTCTGTTCCAGACGCATCGTCGGATCCTCGGCCACCAGCCGCGCGAGCCCCTGGGAGAGCTTGTCCTCGTCGGGCTTGCTGTGCGCCTGGATGGCGAGCGGCAGCAGCGGGTCCGGCATCTCCCACGAGGCCATCAGCAGCGGGTCGTCCTTGGCCGACAGCGTGTCCCCGGTCTCCGCGCGGCTCAGCTTCGCCACGCACGCCAGATCACCCGCGATCACGTGCGAGACCGGCCGCTGCTGCTTGCCGAACGGCGTCGACAGGGCGCCGATCCGCTCGTCGACGTCGTGGTCCTCATGGCCGCGGTCGGCCAGCCCGTGCCCGGAGACGTGCACCGTCTGGTCGGCGCGCAGGGTGCCGGAGAACACGCGGACCAGCGAGATCCGGCCGACGTACGGGTCGGAGGACGTCTTGACGACCTCCGCGACCAGCGACTCGTCGGGATCGCACATCCGCAGCTCGCGCGGAGCGCCGTCGGGCGTGGTGACCCGGGGCGCCTCGCGCTCCAGGGGGGTCGGGAAGCCGCGCGTGATCAGCTCCAGCAGCTCGACCGTGCCGAGCCCCTGCCGGGCGCCCTCGGCCGCGGGGGCGGCGGCCAGGACGGGGAAGAACACCCCGCGCGCCACGGCCCGCTCCAGGTCCTCGATGAGCGTCTTGACGTCGACCTGCTCGCCGCCGAGATAACGCTCCATGAGGGTCTCGTCCTCGCTCTCCGAGATGATCCCCTCGATCAGCATCGAGCGGGCCTCGTCGATCAGCGGGAGCTGCTCCTCGCCCGGCTCGGACTCCTCGCGCTCGCCGGACGCGTAGTCGAACAGCTTCCGCGACAGCAGCCCGATGAGCCCCGTCACGGGTGCGTGCCCGTCGGGCGCCTGCGGCCCGTGCAGCGGCAGGTACAGCGGCAGCACGGCGTCCGGATCGTCCCCGCCGAAAGCCTCCGCGCAGATCCGCGTCGTCTCCTCGAAGTCCGCGCGGGCGGCCTCCAGGTGCGTGATCACGATGGCGCGCGGCATGCCGACGGCGGCGCACTCCTCCCACACCATGCGGGTCGAGCCGTCCACCCCGTCGGAGGCCGAGACGACGAAGAGGGCCGCGTCCGCCGCGCGCAGACCGGCCCTCAGCTCACCGACGAAGTCGGCGTACCCGGGAGTGTCCAGGACGTTGATCTTGATGCCGTCCCATTCGACCGGCACCAGGGAGAGCTGTACGGAGCGCTGCTGCCGGTGCTCCATCTCGTCGTAGTCCGAGACGCAGCCGCCGTCCTCCACGCGGCCCGCCCGGTTCAGTGCTCCCGCCGTCAGCGCGAGAGCTTCCACCAGAGTCGTCTTGCCCGATCCGGAGTGGCCGACCAGCACCACATTCCGTACGGACGTGGGGTGGTCGGCCGCCGTAGCCCTTCCGGCGGCTCCGGGATGGGTGTGTGCCTTGTCGCCCATGTCCTTGCCTCCCGTGCACGGTGAGGTCACTGTGGGCGCGGACACGCGGGACCGCGTGCACTGGCGGCTCCGGCGACGCCCGCGGTCCTTCGAGCTTTCCACTCCCGTCACGCCGCGTCCATACGACGGACCCGATCCCGCCGCCCACCGGTCGCCCACCAGGGGGCCAGGGTGCCCGTCCGTCGCCCACGCGCGCGCGTGGCTACGATGGGCCAGCCGGTGGCCAGCAGGGGCCGCGGCCACACCGACCGTCGGGAAGGCCATGCTGAACAAGTACGCGCGTGCATTTTTTACGCGTGTCCTCACACCGTTCGCCGCGTTTCTCATCCGCCGGGGCGTCAGCCCGGACACGGTCACGCTGATCGGCACCGCCGGTGTGGTCGCGGGTGCGCTGGTCTTCTACCCCATGGGTGAGTTCTTCTGGGGCACGGTCGTGATCACGCTCTTCGTCTTCTCCGACCTCGTCGACGGCAACATGGCCCGCCAGCTCGGCCGCTCCAGCCGCTGGGGCGCCTTCCTGGACTCCACGCTGGACCGGGTCGCCGACGGCGCGATCTTCGGCGGTTTCGCCCTCTGGTACGCGGGCGGCGGTGACGACATCGTGCTGTGCGCCGTGTCGATCTTCTGCCTGGCCAGCGGCCAGGTGGTGTCGTACACCAAGGCGCGCGGCGAGTCGATCGGCCTGCCGGTCGCCGTCAACGGGCTGGTCGAGCGCGCCGAGCGACTCGTCGTCTCGCTGGTCGCGGCCGGTTTCGCGGGGCTGCACAAGTTCGGCGTGCCGGGCATCCAGTACCTCCTGCCGATCGCCCTGTGGATCGTCGCCGTCGGTAGCCTCGTCACGCTGATCCAGCGCGTCGTCACGGTCCGCCGGGAGGCCGCCGAGGCGGACGCCGCCGGCCAGGAGAGCCAGGGCACCGAGGCGGCCAAGTGAGCGCTCGGGACCGGCTGACCGACGGCCTGTACGGCGCCGGCTGGAGCACCGTGAAGAAGCTTCCCGAGCCGGTCGCCGTGCGGCTCGGCCGCACCGTCGCGGACGTCGCCTGGAAGCAGCGCGGCGCGGGCGTACGGCGCCTGGAGAGCAACTACGCGCGCGTGGTGCCGGAGGCGGGTCCCGAGCGGCTCGCCGCCCTCTCGCGCGCGGGCATGCGCTCGTACCTGCGCTACTGGATGGAGTCCTTCCGTCTGCCCGCGTGGAGCACCGAGCGGATCAGGTCCGGCTTCGCGGGCGAGGACCTGCACCACCTCACCGACGGCATGGACGCCGGCAAGGGCGTGGTCCTCGCCCTCCCGCACCTGGCCAACTGGGACCTCGCGGGCGCCTGGGTCACCACCGAGCTGGGCATCCACTTCACCACGGTCGCCGAACGCCTCAAGCCGGAGACCCTCTACGACCGCTTCGTCGCCTACCGCGAGGGCCTCGGCATGGAGGTCCTGCCGCACAGTGGCGGCACGGCGTTCGGCACGCTGGCCCGGCGGCTGCGCGACGGCGGCCTGGTCTGCCTGGTCGCCGACCGGGACCTGTCCGCCTCCGGCGTGGAGGTCGACTTCTTCGGCGAGACGGCCCGGATGCCCGCGGGTCCGGCCCTGCTGGCGCTGCAGACCGGCGCACGGCTGCTGCCGGTGACGCTCTGGTACGACGAGTCGCCCGTCATGAAGGGCCGGGTGCATCCGCCGGTCGAGGTCCCCGAGTCAGGTACCCGGGCCGAGAAGACGTCTGTCATGACACAGGCGCTGGCCGATGCCTTCGCCACGGGGATCGCCGACCACCCGGAGGACTGGCACATGCTCCAGCGCTTGTGGCTGAAGGACCTCGACCCCGCCAAGGCCCCCGCGGCGGCCGACGGGCAGGGCGCCTCGTGAGGATCGGCATCGTCTGCCCGTACTCCTGGGACGTGCCGGGCGGCGTCCAGTTCCACATCCGGGACCTGGCGGAGTACTTCATCCGTCTCGGCCACGAGGTCTCCGTCCTCGCCCCCGCCGACGACGACACCCCGCTGCCGCCGTACGTCGTCTCGGCCGGCCGCGCGGTGCCGGTCCCGTACAACGGCTCGGTGGCCCGGCTGAACTTCGGCTTCCTGTCGGCGGCCCGGGTGCGGCGCTGGCTGCACGACGGCGCCTTCGACGTCATCCACATCCACGAGCCGACCTCGCCCTCGCTCGGCCTGCTCACCTGCTGGGCGGCGCAGGGCCCGATCGTGGCGACCTTCCACACGTCCAACCCGCGCTCCCGCGCGATGATCGCCGCGTACTCGATCCTCCAGGCCGCCCTGGAGAAGATCAGCGCCCGGATCGCGGTGAGCGAGTACGCCCGCCGCACCCTCGTCGAGCACCTCGGCGGGGACGCGGTCGTCATCCCCAACGGCGTCGACGTCGACTTCTTCGCCGACGCCGAGCCGAGGCCCGAGTGGCAGGGGGACACGATCGGCTTCATAGGGCGCATCGACGAACCCCGCAAGGGCCTGCCGGTCCTGATGCGGGCGTTGCCGAAGATCCTCGCCGCCCGCCCGGAGGCCCGGCTGCTGGTCGCCGGGCGCGGCGACGAGAAGGAGGCGGTGGCCTCGCTGCCCGCCGAGCTGCGCTCCCGGGTGGAGTTCCTCGGCATGGTCAGCGACGAGGACAAGGCCCGCTTCCTGCGCAGCGTCGACCTGTACGTGGCCCCCAACACCGGCGGCGAGAGCTTCGGGATCATCCTGGTCGAGGCCATGTCGGCGGGCGCGCCCGTACTCGCCTCCGACCTGGACGCCTTCGCCCAGGTCCTCGACCAGGGCGCGGCCGGTGAGCTGTTCCCCAACGAGGACGCCGACGCACTGGCCGAGGCCGCGGTGCGGCTGCTGGCGGACCCGGAGCGCCGGACCGCGCTCAGGGAGCGCGGCAGCGCCCACGTACGGCGCTTCGACTGGTCCACGGTCGGCGCGGACATCCTCTCGGTCTACGAGACGGTCACGGCGGGCGCGGCGGCGGTGGCGACGGACGACCGGGCGACCGGACTGAGGGCCCGCTTCGGACTGGCCCGGGACTGAGACCGGATCTGTCGGCCGACATCCTCAGCCCGTCCGGCGTTTGAGGACGAGGCCGTCCAGGCCGAAGGGGGGTCTGGGGGCGCAGCCCCCAGTGACGCCCACCGTGAGGTACCCCGCCAACCCAGCGGAGCGCTCCCGTAGGGTTGCGCCCCGTGACCGCAACCCTCATCTGGATCCTGGTCGTCCTCGTCGCGATCGGCCTGTACCTGAGCTGGACGGCGGGGCGGCTGGACCGGCTGCACGCCAGGATCGACGCCGCCCGTGCCGCCCTCGACGCGCAGCTGCTGCGCAGGGCGTCCGTGGCCCAGGAACTCGCCACCTCCGGGGTGCTCGACCCGGCCGCATCCATCGTCCTGTACGAGGCCGCGCACGCCGCCCGGCAGGCCGAGGAGGAGCACCGGGAGGTCGCCGAGAGCGAGCTGAGCCAGGCACTGCGGGCGGTGTTCGCCGACCCGCAGCAGGTGGACGTCCTGCGCGAGGCGCCCGGGGGAGACGAGGCGATCCACGAGCTGGCCGAGGCCGTACGGCGCGTCCCGATGGCCCGGCGCTTCCACAACGACGCGGTGGGAGCCGCGCGCAGGCTGCGCGAGCACCGCAAGGTCCGCTGGTTCCGCCTCGCCGGACACGCTCCCTTCCCGCTGGCCTTCGAGATGGACGACGAGTCGCCGTCGCCCCTGGTGGACAGGGCGGCGTAGAGCCGGCGCCCCCGGTCGCCCGGCGGGCGTTCCGCGCCTTCGGGTCCAAAAGGATCCACCGGCTGTCCATTGGCCCTTGCTGTGGCCTGGTCCATTCGCGTTTCCTCGGAGCTGCACAAACCCCCTTCCTTCAGTGAGGTACCCGTGTCCAGCACGCTCTCCGAGAACCAGACCCCCGAGACCGGCACCGCCCGCGTGAAGCGCGGCATGGCCGAGCAGCTCAAGGGCGGCGTGATCATGGACGTCGTCACGCCGGAGCAGGCGAAGATCGCCGAGGACGCGGGCGCCGTCGCCGTCATGGCCCTGGAGCGGGTCCCCGCCGACATCCGCAAGGACGGCGGCGTGGCCCGGATGTCCGACCCGGACATGATCGAGGGCATCATCGGCGCGGTCTCCATCCCCGTGATGGCCAAGTCCCGCATCGGCCACTTCGTCGAGGCCCAGGTCCTGCAGTCCCTCGGCGTCGACTACATCGACGAGTCCGAGGTCCTCACCCCGGCCGACGAGGTCAACCACAGCGACAAGTTCGCCTTCACCACCCCCTTCGTCTGCGGCGCCACCAACCTCGGTGAGGCCCTGCGCCGCATCGCCGAGGGTGCCGCGATGATCCGCTCCAAGGGCGAGGCCGGTACTGGCAACGTCGTCGAGGCCGTCCGCCACCTGCGCCAGATCAAGAACGAGATCGCCCGGCTGCGCGGCTACGACAACAACGAGCTGTACGCCGCCGCCAAGGAGCTGCGCGCCCCGTACGAGCTGGTCCGGGAGGTCGCCGAGCTGGGCAAGCTCCCCGTGGTCCTCTTCTCCGCCGGTGGCGTCGCCACCCCGGCCGACGCCGCGCTCATGCGCCAGCTCGGCGCCGAGGGCGTCTTCGTCGGCTCCGGCATCTTCAAGTCCGGCGACCCGGCCAAGCGCGCCGCCGCCATCGTGAAGGCGACCACCTTCTACGACGACCCGAAGATCATCGCGGAGGCGTCCCGCAACCTCGGCGAGGCCATGGTCGGCATCAACTGCGACACCCTCCCCGAGACCGAGCGCTACGCGAACCGCGGCTGGTAGGACGAGGACACCGGATCCATGAGCGACACCCCCGTCATCGGCGTCCTGGCCCTCCAGGGCGACGTACGGGAGCACCTCGTCGCCCTGGCCACGGCCGACGCCGTGGCCAGGCCGGTCAGGCGCCCCGAAGAACTCGCCGAGGTCGACGGCCTGGTCCTGCCCGGCGGCGAGTCCACCACCATCTCCAAACTGGCCGTCCTCTTCGGAGTGATGGAGCCCCTCCGCGCGCGCGTGCGGAACGGCCTGCCCGTCTACGGCACCTGCGCCGGCATGATCCTGCTGGCCGACAAGATCCTCGACCCGCGCTCCGGACAGGAGACGGTCGGCGGCATCGACATGATCGTGCGACGCAACGCCTTCGGACGGCAGAACGAGTCCTTCGAGGCGGCCGTCGACATCAAGGGCGTCGAGGGCGATCCTGTGGAGGGCGTGTTCATCCGCGCCCCCTGGGTGGAGTCCGTGGGCGCCGCGGCCGAGGTGCTCGCCGAGCACGAGGGCCACATCGTCGCGGTCCGCCAGGGCAACGCTCTGGCCACGTCGTTCCACCCGGAGCTGACCGGCGACCACCGCGTGCACCGCCTCTTCGCCGACATGGTGCGCGCGTACCGGGCGGCGGAGTCCTTGTAGGATTCCTCCGTTCGTTCGTTCAAAGACGGGTTACGCGAAGGAGACAGGCAGATGTCCGGCCACTCTAAATGGGCCACGACGAAGCACAAGAAGGCCGTCATCGATGCCAAGCGCGGCAAGCTCTTCGCGAAGCTGATCAAGAACATCGAGGTCGCGGCCCGGATGGGGGGCGTCGACATCGAGGGCAACCCGACGCTGTACGACGCCATCCAGAAGGCCAAGAAGCAGTCGGTACCGAACAAGAACATCGACTCCGCGGTCAAGCGCGGCGGTGGCCTCGAAGCCGGCGGCGCCGACTACGAGACGATCATGTACGAGGGTTACGGCCCGAACGGCGTCGCGGTACTCATCGAGTGCCTCACCGACAACCGTAACCGCGCCGCCTCCGACGTCCGCGTCGCCATGACCCGCAACGGCGGCTCCATGGCCGACCCGGGCTCGGTGTCGTACCTGTTCAACCGCAAGGGCGTTGTGATCGTCCCCAAGGGCGAGCTGGGCGAGGACGACGTCCTGGCCGCCGTCCTGGACGCGGGCGCCGAGGAGGTCAACGACCTCGGCGAGACCTTCGAGGTGCTCAGCGAGGCCACCGACCTGGTAGCGGTCCGCACCGCCCTCCAGGCCGCCGGCATCGACTACGAGTCCGCCGACGCCAACTTCGTCCCGACCATGCAGGTCGAGCTGGACGAGGAGGGCGCCCGGAAGATCTTCCGGCTGATCGACGCCCTGGAGGACAGCGACGACGTGCAGAACGTCTTCGCCAACTTCGACGTGAGCGACGAGGTCATGGAGAAGGTCGACGCGTAGCGCCGCCGCGCACCCGACGATTCCGGCGGGCCGGGGACACGTCCCCGGCCCGCCGCCGTTGTCGGTGGCACCCGATAGCCTGCACAAACAGGCGATCGATGTGAGGGGAGCCGTGCGTTGCGCGTACTGGGGGTGGACCCGGGGCTGACCCGCTGCGGGATCGGTGTCGTGGAGGGCGTCGCGGGCCGGCCGCTCACCATGCTCGGCGTCGGAGTGGTCCGTACACCCGCGAACGCCGAACTCGGCCACCGCCTGGTCGCCGTCGAGCAGGGCATCGAGCAGTGGTTGGACGAGCACCGGCCGGAGTACGTCGCCGTGGAGCGCGTCTTCAGCCAGCACAACGTCCGCACGGTCATGGGCACCGCCCAGGCAAGCGCCGTCGCCATCCTGTGCGCCTCCCGCCGCGGCATCCCCGTGGCCCTGCACACCCCCAGCGAGGTCAAGGCCGCCGTCACCGGCAGCGGACGCGCCGACAAGGCGCAGGTCGGTGCCATGGTCACCCGGCTGCTGCGGCTCGCCGAACCGCCCAAGCCCGCCGACGCCGCCGACGCCCTCGCGCTCGCCATCTGCCACATCTGGCGCGCTCCCGCACAGAACCGGCTCCAGCAGGCCGTGGCCCTGCACGCCTCCAAAGCCCCCAAGACCCCTAAAACCCCGACCGCACCGAAAGGCCGTACGACATGATCGCCTTCGTCAGCGGCACGGTCGCCGCCCTCGCCCCCGACGCCGCGGTGGTCGAGGTCGGCGGCGTCGGCATGGCCGTCCAGTGCACGCCGAACACCCTCTCCACCCTCCGCCTCGGCAAGCCCGCCAAGCTCGCCACCTCCCTCGTCGTCCGCGAGGACTCGCTCACCCTGTACGGCTTCGCCGACGACGACGAGCGCCAGGTCTTCGTGCTGCTCCAGACGGCCAGCGGCGTGGGCCCCCGGCTGGCCCAGTCGATGCTCGCCGTGCACAATCCCGACGCCCTGCGCAGAGCCGTCTCCACCGGCGACGAGAAGGCGCTCACCGCCGTCCCCGGTATCGGCAAGAAGGGCGCGCAGAAGCTGCTCCTGGAACTGAAGGACCGGCTCGGCGAGCCCATCGGGGCCCCCGCCGTCGGCGCGCCGGTCAGCACCGGCTGGCGCGACCAGCTGCACGCGGCCCTCATCGGCCTCGGGTACGCGACCCGCGAGGCCGACGAGGCAGTCTCCGCGGTGGCGCCCCAGGCCGACGCCGCCGGGGGCACGCCCCAGGTGGGCCAGCTGCTGAAGGCGGCCCTGCAGACCCTGAACCGCGCCCGATAGCCCGCACCGAGAGCCGAGGCACACCTGATGAACTGGGACGACACGACCGACACGGACGCCGCGGGCGAACGGCTGGTGGGTGCGTCCGCCGACGGCGAGGAACAGGCCGTGGAGGCCGCCCTGCGCCCCAAGGACCTGGGCGAGTTCATCGGCCAGGAGAAGGTCCGCGAGCAGCTCGACCTCGTGCTGCGCGCCGCACGCGCGCGCGGGGCGACCGCCGATCACGTACTGCTCTCCGGCGCCCCCGGCCTCGGCAAGACCACCCTCTCGATGATCATCGCGGCCGAGATGGAAGCCCCCATCCGCATCACCTCGGGCCCCGCCATCCAGCACGCCGGAGACCTCGCGGCGATCCTCTCCTCCCTCCAGGAGGGCGAGGTCCTCTTCCTCGACGAGATCCACCGCATGTCGCGGCCCGCGGAGGAGATGCTCTACATGGCGATGGAGGACTTCCGCGTCGACGTCATCGTCGGCAAAGGCCCGGGCGCCACCGCCATCCCCCTGGAGCTGCCGCCCTTCACCCTGGTCGGCGCCACCACGCGCGCGGGGCTGCTGCCGCCCCCGTTGCGGGACCGCTTCGGCTTCACCGCGCACATGGAGTTCTACGGACCGGCCGAACTGAAACGCGTCATCCACCGCTCGGCGGGCCTGCTCGACGTCGAGATCGACACCGCCGGCGCCGCCGAGATCGCCGGCCGCTCCCGCGGCACCCCCCGCATCGCCAACCGCCTGCTGCGCCGGGTGCGGGACTACGCCCAGGTCAAGGCCGACGGCCTGATCACCCGGGAGATCGCCGGGGCCGCCCTCGCGGTCTACGAGGTCGACGCCCGGGGCCTGGACCGGCTGGACCGGGGTGTGCTTGAGGCCCTGCTCAAGCTGTTCGGCGGCGGGCCGGTCGGCCTGTCCACGCTCGCCGTCGCCGTGGGGGAGGAGCGTGAGACAGTGGAAGAGGTCGCCGAACCCTTCCTCGTCAGAGAGGGTCTGCTCGCGCGCACCCCGCGCGGGCGCGTGGCGACCCCGGCCGCATGGGCGCATCTCGGCCTCACCCCGCCTGGTTCGCAGACTTCCGGAAACGGACAACAGGACTTGTTCGGGGCGTGACGACACCGTCACGAAGAGGACATTCGCCGGAGCAGGAACCCCGGTGCCATGCTGAGCGTTGTTCCATGCGCGCGGACTCGCTTAGACTCCGCCGATGCCGCCCTTGTCGGCGGCGCAAACACCCCCAACCATCAGGCCGCTCACCATCGCGGTCGTGTGAAGGAAGTACCGACCCGTGAGTCTCGTGACCCTCCTCCCGTTCATCGTGCTCATCGGGGCCATGTTCCTGATGACCCGGTCGGCGAAGAAGAAGCAGCAGCAGGCCGCCAACATGCGGAACGAGATGCAGCCCGGTTCCGGGGTCCGCACCATCGGGGGCATGTACGCCACGGTCAAGGAGGTCAGCGAGGACACGGTCCTCCTCGACGCCGGTCCGGGCGTCGAGCTGCTCTTCGCCAAGAACTCCATCGGTGCCGTCCTGAGCGATGAGGAGTACAACCGCATCGTCCACGGCATCGAGCACGACCTGAAGTCCGACGCAGGCGTCGTCCCGGACGACGCCTCCTCCCTCACCGAGACCGACGCCTCCGCCGACGACGCTGCCGCCTCCGACGGCAAGTCCGTCGACCTCGGCAAGAAGGACGCGACCGACGAGCCGGCCGACGAGCCGACGGTCGACGCCGCGTCCGCCGAGGCGAAGACGGACGAGCAGCCGAAGAAGTCCGACGGCGGTTCCGAGGCGAAGTAGCCGTGCTCCGGGGTGCGCGGGTCCTTCCCGCGCACCCGGTGTGACGCGCGGCTCGCACGGATCCGGACACCATGTGATGGCCGCCGGTGACGCCTACCCGGCGCGAAGCGGCCCGAGAGGGAGTACGCAAAGGTGGTAGCACCTAAAAAGGGAAAGAATGCGAGCGCTCAGAGTAAGCCCGGGCGCTCGCTGGCCCTGATTCTGATCGCCATCGTGGCGCTCACCGGAGGCATGTTCGCCTCCGGACACACGACTCCGCGTCTCGGTATCGACCTGGCCGGCGGCACGAGCATCACGCTCCGGGCCGTGCCGGAAGAGGGCCAGGAGTCGGCGATCAACAAGACCAACATGGACACCGCGGTCGAGATCATGAACCGCCGTGTCAATGGTCTGGGTGTTTCCGAGGCCGAGGTCCAGACCCAGGGCGACCGGAACATCATCGTCAACATCCCCAAGGGGACGAACTCGAAGGAAGCCCGGGAGCAGGTCGGCACCACCGCCAAGCTCTACTTCCGCCCGGTCCTCGCCACCGAACTCTCCGGCGCGAACGCGACCGGCAGCCCCTCGCCGAGCGAGACCGGCGGCGCCTCGGACAAGGCGACCGACAAGGCGACCGACAAGGCCACGGACAAGGCCACGGACGGCGCGGCCGACAAGGACAAGGCCACCGACGGGGACAAGTCGAGCGGCTCGCCGTCCGACTCCGCCTCGGCGAGCGCCACCACCCAGGGCCGCGCCGCGAGCGACGCCCTGAAGGCCGACCCCAGCCCGTCCGCCAAGACCTCCGACGGCGCCTCCCCGTCCCCGAGCGCCAGCGCCTCCGGCGACGACGCCACCGCCAAGCTCCAGGCCGAGTACGCGAAGCTCGACTGCACCGACGCGGGCGCCCGCGCCAAGGCCGGCGACGGCTCCAAGCCCGGCGACTCGATGGTGGCCTGCGGTCAGAACTCACAGGGCCAGTGGCAGAAGTACATCCTCGGCCCCGCGGCGGTCGACGGCACCGACGTCGACAAGGCCGAGGCCGTCTTCAACACCCAGACCGCCGCCGGCTGGACCGTGACGATGAAGTTCACGGACGACGGTGCCAAGAAGTTCGCCGACATCACCGGCAAGCTCGCGCAGAACCAGTCCCCGCAGAACCAGTTCGCCATCGTCCTGGACAACGACGTCGTCTCCGACCCGTACGTCAGCCAGGCGCTCACCGGCGGCAGCGCGGAGATCTCCGGCAACTTCGACCAGGAGGAGGCCCAGGGCCTCTCCAACATGCTGTCCTACGGCGCTCTGCCGCTGACCTTCAAGGAGGACAGCGTCACCACCGTCACCGCCGCGCTCGGCGGTGAGCAGCTCAAGGCCGGTCTGATCGCCGGCGCGATCGGCCTCGTCCTGGTCGTGCTGTACCTGCTGGTCTACTACCGCGGGCTGTCGTTCATCGCCGTCGCCTCGCTGCTGGTCTCCGCCGGCCTCACATACGTGATCATGTCGCTGCTCGGCCCGACCATCGGCTTCGCGCTGAACCTGCCGGCCGTGTGCGGTGCCATCGTCGCCATCGGCATCACAGCGGACTCGTTCATCGTGTACTTCGAACGCGTCCGCGACGAGATCCGGGAAGGACGCTCGCTGCGACCCGCCGTCGAGCGGGCCTGGCCGCGCGCCCGCCGCACCATCCTGGTCTCCGACTTCGTGTCCTTCCTCGCCGCCGCGGTGCTCTTCGTCGTCACCGTCGGCAAGGTGCAGGGCTTCGCGTTCACCCTGGGTCTGACCACGCTGCTCGACGTGGTGGTGGTGTTCCTCTTCACCAAGCCGCTGCTGACGCTGATGGCCCGGCGCAGGTTCTTCGCGAGCGGTCACAAGTGGTCCGGCCTCGACCCGAAGAGCCTGGGTGCCAAGCCGCCGCTGCGCCGCACCCGCCGCACCGCCCGTCCCGCCGCCGGCCCTGTCGACCCGAAGGAGGCGTGAGATGGGAAAGCTCGGCAACCTCGGCGCCCGACTGCACCACGGCGAGGTCGGCTACGACTTCGTCAAGAACCGCAAGCTCTGGTACGGCATCTCCATCCTCATCACCATCACGGCCATCGTCGGCCTGGCGGTGCGCGGCCTGCACATGGGCATCGAGTTCCAGGGCGGCGCGGTCTTCACCACTCCGAAGAACATGAGCGCCTCGGTCTCCCAGACCGAGACGTACGCGGAAGAGGCCTCCGGTCACGACGCGATCGTCCAGAAGCTCGGCGACGGCAGCCTCCGCATCCAGATCGCGGGCACCGACACCGAGGCGTCCGACCAGATCAAGGAGAAGCTCTCCAAGGACCTGGACGTTCCGGCGGAGCGGATCAACGCGGACCTGGTCGGCCCCAGTTGGGGTGACCAGATCGCGAACAAGGCCTGGCAGGGCCTCGGGATCTTCATGGTCCTGGTGGTGATCTATCTGGCGATCGCGTTCGAGTGGCGCATGGCGCTCGCCGCGTTCGTCGCGCTGATCCACGACATCACCATCACGGTGGGCATCTACGCCCTCGTCGGGTTCGAGGTCACACCGGGCACGGTGATCGGTCTGCTCACGATCCTCGGTTACTCGCTCTACGACACGGTCGTGGTCTTCGACAGTCTCAAGGAACAGACCAGAGACATCACCAAACAGACCCGCTGGACCTACGCCGAGATCGCCAACCGTTCGATCAACAGTACCCTGGTCCGCTCCATCAACACCACGGTGGTCGCGCTGCTGCCGGTGGGCGGCCTGCTGTTCATCGGCGGCGGTGTCCTCGGCGCCGGCATGCTCAACGACATCTCGCTGTCGCTGTTCGTCGGCCTCGCCGCGGGCGCGTACTCGTCGATCTTCATCGCCACGCCGCTCGTCGCCGACCTCAAGGAGGCCGAGCCGCAGATGAAGGCGCTCAAGAAGCGCGTCCTCGCCAAGCGCGCCCAGGCCGCCGCCAAGGGCGAGCCCGCGGAGAACGCCGTCGACGAGGAGCGCTACGCCGACGACGACGATGACGCCCTCGACGAACCCGAGGACGCGGCGCCCGCGGTCGTCGGCCCCCGCAACCAGCCTGCGTCCCGCAACAGGGGCCGCGGCCGACCCTCGGGGAAGCGCCGATGACCGGGACGACCGACATCACGGAGCTGCTGCTCAGCCGCATCCGGGATGTGGCGGACTATCCGGAGCCGGGCGTGGTGTTCAAGGACATCACCCCGCTCCTGGCCGACCCGGCCGCGTTCGCCGCCCTGACCGACGCGCTCGCGGAGGTCGCCGAGCGCACCGGCGCCACCAAGGTCGTCGGTCTGGAGGCCCGCGGCTTCATCCTCGGCGCCCCGGTGGCGCTGAGGGCCGGCCTCGGCTTCATCCCCGTACGCAAGGCGGGCAAGCTCCCCGGAGCCACCCTCAGCCAGGCGTACGATCTTGAGTACGGCTCGGCCGAGATCGAGGTGCACGCCGAGGACCTGGCCGCCGGTGACCGGGTGCTGGTCGTCGACGACGTCCTCGCCACCGGCGGTACCGCCGAGGCCTCGCTGGAGCTCATCCGCCGGGCGGGCGCGCAGGTCGCGGGCCTCGCCGTCCTGATGGAGCTGGGCTTCCTCGGCGGGCGGGCCCGTCTGGAGCCGGCCCTCGCCGGGGCACCGCTGCGGGCGCTGCTCACGGTCTGACAGCTTTAGGGCCTGTCGTTTGGATCATGCCGGTGTCGCGGGGCGTGGCACGCGCATCTGCGGCGTTGTCGTTGGTTGCCAGGGCTCCGCCCTGTCGCCTTCCTCCGCCTTGCAGCTGCACGCACCACGCCCCGCTCGGGTGGGCTGAAAGGGCGCAGTCTCTCTCAGCCGACCTGATCCAAACGACAGGCCCTGGTCGCACAGCGGAGGCGGGTCCGGAGGAATCCGGCGCCCGCCTCAGGCGTTTCTCGGGTTGACGGCCCTCACAGTGGCCGGAAGGCGATCCCCGGGCGCAGGATCGCTACCATGGGGTTTCCGGAGCCTGACCGGGGGACCCGGATCGCGCACGAGGAGTCCTCTTGCCAGACGAGGCCCAGCCACTGACCGCCGCAAAGCCCGAGTCCGCCTCGGCGCCCGCGGCGAAGCCCGCGCCCAGTTCGCCACAGGCGAAGAACGACACCCGCGGGCCGATCCAGCACGCCCCGGCCGCGCCCGTCGACAAGCCGGCCGATCAGCAGCCACGCCCCAAGCCGATCCCGCCCGAGCGCGAACGGAACGCGCCCGTGGTCCGCGCGCCCTCCGGCCAGCCCGCCCGCTCCGGCTCCTCCAACCGCGTCCGCGCCCGCCTCGCCCGCCTCGGCGTGCAGCGCGCCAACCCGTACAACCCGGTCCTGGAGCCGCTGCTGCGGATAGTGCGCAGCAACGACCCCAAGATCGAGACGGCGACCCTGCGCCAGATCGAGCGCGCCTACCAGGTCGCCGAACGCTGGCACCGCGGCCAGAAGCGCAAGAGCGGCGACCCCTACATCACGCATCCGCTCGCCGTCACCACCATCCTCGCCGAGCTGGGCATGGACCCGGCCACGCTGATGGCCGGACTGCTGCACGACACCGTCGAGGACACGGAGTACGGCCTGGAGGACCTGCGCCGGGACTTCGGCGACGTGGTCACCCTCCTCGTCGACGGCGTCACCAAGCTCGACAAGGTCAAGTTCGGCGAGGCCGCCCAGGCCGAGACCGTACGCAAGATGGTCGTCGCCATGGCGAAGGACCCGCGCGTCCTGGTCATCAAGCTCGCCGACCGCCTGCACAACATGCGCACCATGCGCTATCTCAAGCGCGAGAAGCAGGAGAAGAAGGCGCGCGAGACCCTGGAGATCTACGCGCCGCTCGCCCACCGGCTGGGCATGAACACCATCAAGTGGGAGCTGGAGGACCTCGCCTTCGCGATCCTCTACCCCAAGATGTACGACGAGATCGTCCGCCTGGTCGCCGAGCGCGCCCCCAAGCGCGACGAGTACCTCGCCATCGTGACCGACGAGGTCCAACAGGACCTGCGCGCGGCCCGCATCAAGGCGACCGTCACCGGGCGTCCCAAGCACTACTACAGCGTCTACCAGAAGATGATCGTCCGCGGCCGTGACTTCGCGGAGATCTACGACCTGGTGGGCATCCGCGTACTCGTGGACACCGTCCGCGACTGCTACGCGGCGCTCGGCACCGTGCACGCGCGATGGAACCCGGTCCCCGGCCGGTTCAAGGACTACATCGCGATGCCCAAGTTCAACATGTACCAGTCGCTGCACACGACGGTCATCGGGCCCAACGGCAAGCCGGTCGAGCTGCAGATCCGCACCTTCGACATGCACCGCCGCGCCGAGTACGGCATCGCCGCGCACTGGAAGTACAAGCAGGAGGCCGTCGCCGGCGCCTCCAAGGTCCGCACCGACGCGCCGAAGTCGTCCGGCAAGGGCAAGGACGACCACCTCAACGACATGGCGTGGCTGCGCCAGCTCCTCGACTGGCAGAAGGAGACCGAGGACCCCGGCGAGTTCCTGGAGTCCCTGCGCTTCGACCTCTCGCGCAACGAGGTCTTCGTCTTCACCCCCAAGGGCGACGTCATAGCGCTGCCCGCGAGTGCCACCCCCGTCGACTTCGCGTACGCGGTGCACACCGAGGTCGGCCACCGCACCATAGGGGCGCGGGTCAACGGCCGGCTCGTCCCGCTGGAGTCCACCCTGGACAACGGCGACCTGGTGGAGGTCTTCACCTCCAAGGCGGCCGGCGCGGGCCCCTCCCGCGACTGGCTCGGCTTCGTCAAGTCACCGCGCGCCCGCAACAAGATCCGCGCCTGGTTCTCCAAGGAGCGCCGCGACGAGGCGATCGAGCACGGCAAGGACTCCATCGTCCGCGCCATGCGCAAGCAGAACCTGCCGATCCAGCGCATCCTGACCGGCGACTCCCTGGTCACGCTCGCCCACGAGATGCGCTACTCGGACATCTCCGCGCTGTACGCGGCGATCGGCGAGGGCCATGTCTCCGCGCAGAACATCGTGCAGAAGCTGGTGCAGGCGCTCGGCGGCGAGGAGGCCGCCACCGAGGAGATCGACGAGTCGGTCCCGCCGGCCCGCGGTCGCAAACGCCGGACCAACGCCGACCCGGGCGTCGTCGTCAAGGGCGTCGAGGACGTGTGGATCAAGCTGGCCCGCTGCTGTACGCCCGTCCCAGGTGACCCGATCATCGGCTTCGTCACCCGCGGCAGCGGCGTGTCCGTTCACCGCAGCGACTGTGTGAACGTGGACTCGTTGTCCCGGGAGCCCGAGCGCATCCTCGAGGTCGAGTGGGCCCCCAGCCAGTCCTCCGTCTTCCTGGTCGCCATCCAGGTCGAGGCCCTGGACCGCTCCCGGCTGCTGTCGGACGTCACGCGCGTGCTGTCCGACCAGCACGTCAACATCCTCTCCGCGGCCGTCCAGACCTCCCGCGACCGCGTCGCCACCTCCCGCTTCACCTTCGAGATGGGCGACCCGAAACACCTCGGGCACGTCCTGAAGGCCGTACGGGGCGTCGAGGGCGTCTACGACGTGTACCGGGTGACGTCGGCGCGCAGGCCGTCGTAGCGGCCGTCACACAGGCAGAGGGGCTCCCGTACGGCGTGTACGGGAGCCCCTCTGCGTGTATGCGCGGTGTCAGCCGCCGAACTCGTGCAGACCCTTCAGGGCCTGGTCCAGCAGCGCCTGCCGACCCTCCAGCTCACGCTCCAGCTTGTCGGCCTTCGCGTTGTTGCCCTGGGCGCGAGCCTGCTCGATCTGCGAGCGCAGCTTGTCCACGGCGGACTGGAGCTGACCGGTCAGACCCTCGGCACGCGCGCGTGCCTCCGGGTTGGTCCGGCGCCACTCGGTCTCCTCGGCCTCCTGGAGCGCCCGCTCGACCGCGTGCATCCGTCCCTCGACCTTCGGCCGGGCGTCGCGCGGCACATGGCCGATGGCCTCCCAACGCTCGTTCACCGCGCGGAACGCGGCCCGGGCCGCCTTCAGGTCGGTGACCGGCAGGAGCTTCTCGGCCTCCCCGGCCAGCTCCTCCTTGAGCTTGAGGTTCTCCGTCTGCTCGGCGTCCCGCTCGGCGAAGACCGAGCTGCGGGCGGCGAAGAACACGTCCTGGGCGCCGCGGAAGCGGTTCCACAGATCGTCCTCGTGCTCGCGCTGAGCGCGGCCCGCGGCCTTCCACTCGGACATCAGGTCGCGGTAGCGCGCGGCCGTCGGCCCCCAGTCCGTCGAGTTCGACAGCGCCTCGGCCTCGCCGACCAGCCGTTCCTTGGTCCGGCGGGCCTCCTCGCGCTGCGCGTCCAGCTGCGCGAAGTGCTGCTTGCGGCGCTTGGAGAACGCCGAGCGCGCGTGCGAGAAGCGGTGCCACAGCTCGTCGTCGGACTTGCGGTCCAGGCGCGGCAGGCCCTTCCAGGTGTCCACCAGGGACCGCAGCCGCTCACCGGCCGCCCGCCACTGGTCGGACTGCGCCAACTCCTCGGCCTCGGCGACCAGCGCCTCCTTGGCGCCGCGCGCCTCGTCGGACTGCTTCGCCCGCTGCGCCTTGCGCTCCTCGCGGCGCGTCTCCACCAGCGCGACGAGCTTGTCCAGCCGGGCCCGCAGCGCGTCCAGGTCGCCCACCGCGTGGTGCGCGTCGACCTGTTCCCGCAGATGGTCGACGGCGGTCTGGGCGTCCTTCGCCGACAGGTCGGTGGTCTTCACCCGCTTTTCGAGGAGGCCGATCTCGACAACCAGGCCTTCGTACTTGCGTTCGAAGTAGGCCAGCGCCTCCTCGGGGGAGCCTGCCTGCCAGGAACCGACGACCTGCTCGCCGTCGGCCGTACGCACGTACACGGTCCCCGTCTCATCGACGCGGCCCCACGGGTCGCTGCTCACAGCGCCTCCTCCACATGATGCCGGCGGAGGGCTTCGCTACCCCCCGGGCATCGTCCACAGTTTCGTCACGGCCAACATAGGCGACCGGCGGGCGGCCTGTCCGCATCCCGCGCGACCGAACTTTCGCTGATGAGGGTCAGGATTTCGTGACGGTGGCCTTGTCGATCACGACCGTCGCATTGGGTGCCCCGTCGCCCGCGCCGGTGCTCTCGCCCGCGGCGGCGATCTTCTTCAGTACCGTCATTCCCTCGTCCGAGATGGTGCCGAACGGCGTGTAGCTGGGGGGCAGCGGGCTGTTCTGGTACACGAGGAAGAACTGGCTGCCGCCGGAGTCCGGCTGACCGGTGTTGGCCATCGCCACCGTGCCCGCCGGGTACATGTTCTCCTTCAGGCTCTTGTCCTTCAGGTTCTCGTCCGGGATGTTGTAGCCCGGCCCGCCGTTGCCCTGGCCCGTCGGGTCGCCGCACTGGAGCACGTAGATCCCGTTGGTGGTCAGCCGGTGGCACGGCGTGTGGTCGAAGAAGCCCTTGCCGGCCAGGAAGTTGAACGAGTTGACGGTGTGCGGCGCCGCCGACGTCTTCAGCGCGATGTCTATGTCGCCGCAGGTCGTCGCCAGTTTCATCGTGTACTTCGCGGACTTGTCGATGGTCATCGCAGGTTCCTTCTTCCAGGTCTGCGTCTTGACCTTGCCCTCGGCCGGCTTGTCGCACGGGTCCGGCGCCTTGCTGCTCGGCGAGGCGCTCGGGGTGACCTCCGCGTTGGCGTTCGTCTTGCTGTCGCCGTCGTCCAGGACCACTCCGGTCGTGTACAGCGCGACACTGCCGATCAGAATCACGCCGAGCACCGACGCGATCGCGGCGTTGCGCGTGCGCGCCTTGCGTCGCGCGGAGGTGCGTCGCTGCTGCTGCCGCAAGAACTTCTCCCGGGCGAGCTGACGCCGCCGCTGCTCCTGGGTGACCACCGGGTTCTCTCCTCATGCGTCTTCGTGTGCCGACCGGTACGCGTGGGTGCGATGAGCCGACCGTGGGCGTGTAGCCCCGTACCGTATATGGGTTCGCTGAGGAAACGGCACCGCCGGTAGGCTCTGACCATGGGCGCGGCCCGTTCGCAAGCCCACCCGTACCGACACAAACGAAGGACGATCGTGCTCATTGCCGGGTTCCCCGCCGGGGCCTGGGGGACGAACTGCTATCTCGTCGCCCCCGCCGCCGGTGAGGAGTGCGTGATCATCGACCCCGGCCATCAGGCCGCCCAGGGAGTCGAGGAAGCACTCGCCAAGCATCGGCTCAAGCCCGTCGCCGTCGTCCTCACCCACGGCCACATCGACCACGTGGCCTCGGTCGTCCCGGTGTGCGGCGCCCACGACGTGCCGGCCTGGATCCACCCCGACGACCGCTTCATGATGAGCGACCCCGAGAAGGGGATCGGCCGCACCATCGGCATGCCGCTCATGGGCGAACTGACCGTCGGGGAGCCGGACGACGTCAAGGAACTGACCGACGGCGCGAAGCTGGAGCTGGCGGGCATGGAACTGACCGTCGCGCACGCGCCGGGCCATACCAAGGGGTCGGTGACCTTCGGCCTGCCCGAGGCGGCGGACATCCCGCCGATCATGTTCTCGGGCGACCTGCTGTTCGCCGGCTCCATCGGACGCACCGACTTCCCCGGTGGCTCCATGGACGACATGCTCGAGTCCCTGGCACGCGTGTGCCTGCCGCTCGACGACTCGACCGTGGTGCTGTCCGGACACGGCCCCCAGACGACCATCGGCCAGGAGCGCGCCACCAACCCGTATCTGCGGCAGGTGGCGGCCGGCCAGGGAGCTGCTGAGGCTCCCCGACGAGGAATGTGACGAGAGACCTCCCGTGAGCACCTTCAAGGCCCCCAGGGGCACGTACGACCTGCTGCCGCCGGACTCCGCCAAGTACCTGGCGGTCCGCGAGGCGATCGCCGCCCCGCTGCGCAACTCCGGCTACGGCTACATCGAGACGCCCGGTTTCGAGAACGTCGAGCTCTTCGCGCGCGGTGTCGGCGAGTCCACCGACATCGTGACCAAGGAGATGTACGTCTTCGAGACCAAGGGCGGTGACCGGCTCGCCCTGCGCCCGGAGACGACGGCTCCCGTGCTGCGCGCGGTCCTGGAGGCCAACCTGCACAAGGCGGGCAACCTGCCGGTGAAGGTCTGGTACTCGGGCTCGCAGTACCGCTACGAGCGCCCGCAGAAGGGCCGTTACCGCCACTTCTCCCAGGTCGGTGCCGAGGCGATCGGCGCCGAGGACCCGGCGCTGGACGCCGAACTGATCATCCTCGCCGACCAGTCGTACCGCTCGCTGGGCCTGCGGGACTTCCGCATCCTGCTCAACTCCCTCGGCGACCAGGAGTGCCGCCCGGTCTACCGCGCGGCGCTCCAGGACTTCCTGCGCGGCCTCGACCTGGACGAGGAGACGCTGCGCCGCGCCGACATCAACCCGCTGCGCGTCCTGGACGACAAGCGCCCGGAGGTGCAGAAGCAGCTGACCGACGCCCCGCTGCTGCGCGACTACCTGTGCGACGCCTGCAAGGCGTACCACGAGGAGGTGCGCGAGCTGATCACGGCGGCCGGCGTGGTCTTCGAGGACGACCCGAAGCTGGTGCGCGGCCTCGACTACTACACGCGCACGACCTTCGAGTTCGTCCACGACGGGCTGGGCTCCCAGTCCGCGGTGGGCGGCGGCGGCCGCTACGACGGACTGTCCGAGATGATCGGCGGCCCGTCCCTGCCGTCCGTGGGCTGGGCCCTCGGCGTCGACCGCACCGTCCTCGCCCTGGAGGCGGAGGGCATCGAACTGGACATCCCGTCCGTCACCTCCGTCTTCGCGGTACCGCTCGGCGAGGAGGCCCGCCGGATCCTCTTCGCCAAGGTCACCGAGCTGCGCAAGAACGGCGTCGCCGCCGACTTCTCCTACGGCGGCAAGGGCCTGAAGGCCGCGATGAAGGCGGCCAACCGCTCGGGCGCGCGCTACGCCCTGGTCCTGGGCGAGCGTGACCTGGCCGAAGGCGTCGTCCAGCTGAAGGACATGGAGTCCGGCGAGCAGGCGGCGATCGGCGTGAACGAGATCGTCGCCGAGCTGGAGTCGCGGCTCGGCTAGCGGAGCGACACCCCCCAGGGACACGCGCGTTCGCTCGCGCGTGCCCCTGGGGAACGGGTGGTGGCCCGAACGCACCGCTCAGGAGTGATCGCCGGTCCGTTCATAGGTTCATCGAACGGTGGTCATACAGGTCCGTGCGGCACAATGGCCCCTGCCCGAAGCAGGTCCGACCCTTCAGTGACGGAATCGGCGTGATGAGCAAGACGACAGTGAAGGACGTCTCGACCGTGGCAGAGTCCGCGCCGGATCCCGGCGCCCGTACCCCGCGCGCCGAGGGCGGCAGCCGCGTCCTCGCACTACTGCTGGTGATCACGGGTGCGGCCGGTCTGCTCGCTGCCTGGGTCATCACGATCGACAAGCAGAAGATCCTCGAGGCCAAGATCGCCGGCACCACGTTCACGCCCGGTTGCAGCCTCAATCCGGTCGTCTCCTGCGGCAACATCATGGAGAGCGACCAGGCCTCCGTCTTCGGCTTCTCCAACCCGATGCTCGGCCTCGTCGCCTACGGCATGGTCATCTGCGTCGGCATGAGCCTGCTCGGGCGTGCCCGCTTCCCGCGCTGGTACTGGCTCACCTTCAACGCCGGCTGCCTCTTCGGCGTCGGGTTCGTCACCTGGCTGCAGTTCCAGTCCCTGTACCGGATCAACTCGCTGTGCCTGTGGTGCTGCCTCGCCTGGGTCGCGACGATCGTGATGTTCTGGTACGTGACGTCCTTCAACGTCCGCAAGGGCTTCCTGCCCGCGCCGAACTGGCTCAAGGGCTTCTTCGGCGAGTTCACCTGGGTCCTGCCGGTACTGCACATCGGCATCATCGGCATGATGATCCTGACCCGCTGGTGGGACTTCTGGACCAGCTGACGGGCGCCCGCCCTGTTGTCAGTGCCGTCATTTAGGGTTCAGAGCGTGGAGCCCGACCTGTTCACCGCCGCAGCCGAAGAACGCCAGGAGAAGGACCCGACCGGCAGCCCCCTCGCCGTGCGGATGCGCCCGCGCACCCTCGACGAGGTCGTCGGTCAGCAGCACCTGCTCAAGCCCGGATCACCCCTGCGCCGACTGGTCGGCGAGGGCGCCTCCGGCCCCGCGGGGCCCTCCTCGGTCATCCTCTGGGGCCCGCCGGGCACCGGCAAGACCACCCTGGCGTACGTCGTCTCCAAGGCCACCAACAAGCGCTTCGTGGAGCTGTCGGCGATCACCGCGGGCGTCAAGGAGGTCCGCGCGGTCATCGACGGCGCCCGCCGCGCGGTCGGGGGATACGGCAAGGAGACCGTCCTCTTCCTCGACGAGATCCACCGCTTCAGCAAGGCCCAGCAGGACTCCCTGCTCCCGGCCGTCGAGAACCGCTGGGTCACCCTGATCGCCGCCACCACCGAGAACCCGTACTTCTCGATCATCTCCCCCCTGCTCTCCCGTTCCCTCCTCCTCACCCTCGAACCCCTCACCGACGACGACGTCCGGGGCCTGCTCCGCCGGGCCCTGACCGACGAGCGCGGCCTGAAGGAGGCCGTCGGCCTCCCCGAGGACACCGAGGAGCACCTGCTGCGCATCGCCGGCGGCGACGCCCGCCGCGCCCTGACCGCGCTGGAGGCCGCCGCCGGGGCCGCCCTGGACAAGGGCGAGGCCGAGGTCACCCTGGCGACGCTGGAGGAGACGGTCGACCGGGCCGCGGTGAAGTACGACCGCGACGGCGACCAGCACTACGACGTCGCCAGCGCCCTGATCAAGTCCATCCGCGGCTCCGACGTGGACGCCGCCCTGCACTACCTGGCCCGGATGGTCGAGGCCGGCGAGGACCCCCGGTTCATCGCGCGGCGTCTGATGATCTCCGCCAGCGAGGACATCGGCCTCGCCGACCCGAACGCCCTGCCGATCGCCGTCGCCGCCGCCCAGGCCGTCGCCATGATCGGCTTCCCCGAGGCAGGGCTCACCCTCAGCCACGCGACCATCGCCCTGGCCCTCGCCCCCAAGTCCAACGCCGCGACCACCGCCATCGGCGCCGCCCTGGACGACGTACGCAAGGGGCACGCCGGACCGGTCCCCTCGCACCTGCGCGACAGTCACTACAAGGGCGCGGGCAAGCTCGGGCACGGTCAGGGGTACGTGTACCCGCACGACCTGCCGGAGGGTATCGCCGCCCAGCAGTACGCCCCGGACGAACTGAAGGACCGGACGTACTACACGCCGACCCGGCACGGCGCCGAGGCCCGATACGCGGACGCGGTGGAGTGGACCCGCGGGCACCTCGGTCGCAAGCGGTCCTGAGCAGCCTGTAGAATCGCTCGGAGCGCCGAGTCCCGCGCAGTCAGAACGGGACAACCGGCCGGAACCCCTCGGGGTTCCAGGAGCGTCGCGCACCGTCGATCGGTGTCGCGGGCAGCCCACCACCACCCGGCTTTTGGGAGCGGTCGGTGGGCCACTCGCGTGCTGCACGTATGTGCCCAGACCAGGGGAGCGGCTGCCCGGCAGGTCCCACGCGGACCAGGCGGGTTTTCCCGGCTGCGGATTGCGACCTCCCTCAACCCTGACAAGCCGGATACTCAGAAAAGAGACACAGACAGTGGCGAACCAGCCCCGTCCCAAGGTCAAGAAGTCGCGTGCCCTCGGCATCGCGCTGACCCCGAAGGCCGTCAAGTACTTCGAGGCCCGCCCCTACCCGCCGGGCGAGCACGGCCGCGGCCGCAAGCAGAACTCGGACTACAAGGTCCGTCTGCTCGAGAAGCAGCGTCTGCGCGCGCAGTACGACCTCAGCGAGCGCCAGCTCGTCCGCGCCTACGAGCGCGCCTCCAAGACCAACATGAAGACCGGCGAGGCCCTGGTCATCGAGCTGGAGCGCCGTCTCGACGCGCTGGTCCTGCGTTCGGGCATCGCCCGCACGATCTACCAGGCCCGCCAGATGGTCGTCCACGGCCACATCCAGGTCAACGGTCAGAAGGTCGACAAGCCGTCCTTCCGCGTCCGTCCGGACGACGTCGTGCAGGTGCGCGACCGCTCCAAGGAGAAGACGCTCTTCACCATCGCCCGCGAGGGTGGCTTCGCCCCCGACGGCGAGACCCCGCGCTACCTCCAGGTGAACCTCAAGGCCCTGGCGTTCCGCCTGGACCGCGAGCCGAACCGCAAGGAGATCCCGGTGATCTGCGACGAGCAGCTCGTCGTCGAGTACTACGCCCGCTGACCCCAGCCCCGGCGCAGTACCAGCACCTCAGCCCGCCGTCTCCCCGCCCTTCCGGGTGGGCGAGGCGGCGGGCTTCGCCGTCCGCGCGTCCGCCGTGGCACGCCGCCCGCTCCCACGCGGCGCCGGCGGCGAGGCCGGCGCCCCGGGCCGCCGCAGCGCCCGCGACACCGCCTCCCGGCGGCCGAGCCGCGCCCCGTGCCGCACGCACTCCTCGTACCGCTCGTCGCCCAGCTGCTCCCGGGCCGCCGCCTCGCACAGCTCGTGCGGCGCGTTGTAGTGCGCCGAGCCGAACAACGGCAGCCCCACCGACGGCCACATCCGCCCCGCCGCGCCCTGCAGCACCGCGGCCTCCGCCGCGTTCCCGTCCGCCACGGTGACCAGGGCCAGCAGTTCCAGCGCCAGCACCGAGCCGAGCTGGTCCCGGAAACGGTGCGCACCCGCCAGGCAGTCGGCCAGCAGCTCGCGGGCACGCCCCGGCTCGCCGTCGCTCCACGCCGCGTAAGCCAGCACGTACAGGGCGTAACCCCGGGTCCAGCGCTCGCCGTGGTCCTCGCACACCTGGCGCACGTCCTCGCACAACCGCACCGCTTCCGGCAGATCGCCCTGGAACGCCCGCGTCATCGCCAGCTCCACCTGGCCCATCAGGACGTTGCTGTTGAGTTCGCCGATCTCCCGGTACCGCCGCAGCGCGGAGCGCAGCAGCGTCTCCGCACGCGGCATGTCGTCCGTGACCAGTGCCAGACATCCGGTGCGGTGCTCCGCGTAGGCCACCGCCGTGGGATTCGCCGACCGCTCGGCCTCCTCCCGGCACTCCTGGAGCGCCGCCAGCGCGGGCACCGTGTCGCCCTGCAGGATCGCCACGTAGCCGAGCACCCACAGCGCCTTCAGCCGGGACTGCTCGCCGGCCGTCCCCTCCACGTCCAGCCGCACCGCCTGCTCCAGCCAGCGCCGCCCCTCCGACAGCCGTCCGCAGCCGACCCAGTGGAACCACAGCGCGCCCGCCAGGTACTGGCCCAGGTGAGCCTCGTCCGGCTCGGTCAGGCAGTGCTCCAGGGCGCTGCGCAGATTCGGCAGCTCCGCGTTCACCCGCGCGGCGACCTCGCGCTGGCGCGGCGAGAACCACTCCAGCTCGCACCAGGTCGCCAGGCCCATGTACCAGTCCCGGTGCCGTCGCCGCAGCCGTGTCGCGTCACCCGTCGCCTCCAGCCAGTCGGCGCCGTACGCCCGCACCGTGTCGAGCATCCGGTAGCGCACCCCGGTCGGGGCCTCCTCGCGGGTCAGCACGGACTGCGCGAGCAGCGCGGAGAGCACGTCGAGGACATCGTCGGCGGGCAGCCCCTCGCCGCTGCACACGTACTCGGCGGCCTCCAGGTCGAACGGCCCCGCGAACACCGAGAGCCGTGCCCACAGCAGCCGCTCCGCCGGCGTGCACAGCTCATGGCTCCAGCCGATCGCCGTGCGCAGCGTGCGGTGCCGGGGCAGCGAGGTGCGGCCTCCGCCGGTCAGCAGGCGGAAGCGGTCGTCCAGCCGTTGCAGCACCTGTCCCGGCGACAGCGCGTCCAGCCGCCCCGCCGCCAGTTCGATCGCCAGCGGGATCCCGTCCAGGCGCCGGCACAGTTCGCGCACCTCCCCGGACTCCTCTTCAAGGTCGGCGTCGTGCCCGTACGCAAGGTGCCGCTGCCCCGCGCGGACCGTCAGCAGGTCCACCGCCTCCTCCGGGCTCAACGGCGCCAGCGGAAACCGCCGTTCCCCGGCCACGCCCAGCGGCCTGCGCCCCACCGCCAGCACCCGCAGCCCCGGAGCGCGGCCCAGCAGGTCGGTCGCCAGTGCGGCACAGGCGTCCACCAGGTGCTCGACCCCGTCGAGGACCAGGAGCAACTCCCGCTCGGCGAGGTGCGCGAGCAGCGCCTCGCGCGGCAGCCGGGTCGTGTGGTCGGTCAGGCCCAGCGCCTCCACGACCGCGTAGTCGACGAACTCCTCGTCGCGCACCGGCGCCAGTTCCACCCGCCACACCCCGTCCCGGGGTGCGCACCGCGCGGCGGCCCGCGCCGCCAGACGCGATTTCCCGACCCCGCCGGCCCCGGTCACGGTCACCAGCCGCCCGGAGTCCAGTGCCCGGGCCAGCTCCGCCAGCTCCGTCGCTCTCCCCACGAACGCGTCGAGTTCCAGCGGTAGGTTGCCGTGCGGGATGCCGTCGCGCCGATGGTCTCGCATAAAACACGGAGCGTACTTAACCAAATTCACTCCGTACAATCGCTTCTCGCGATCCCACCGCGCTGCGCCGCGCGCGGAGGGTAATCCGGTACGGAGCCCCGCGCCCGGCGCGATAGGCTCGGTGAACGACTTTCCCGATGTTCAGGCACGTCTTTCAGGGAGCGGGTGCACACAGTGTCCGGTGGCGAGGTGGCCGGGATCCTGGTGGCCGTCTTCTGGGCGATCCTGGTCTCCTTCCTCGCCGTCGCACTGGCGAGGCTGGCCCAGACGCTCAGGGCGACCACCAAGCTCGTGGCGGACGTGACCGACCAGGCCGTCCCGCTGCTGTCCGACGCCTCGTCGGCGGTGCGCTCCGCGCAGACCCAGATCGACCGGGTCGACGCGATCGCCTCCGACGTCCAGGAGGTCACGTCGAACGCCTCCGCGCTGTCCACCACCGTGGCCTCCACCTTCGGCGGCCCCCTGGTCAAGGTCGCCGCGTTCGGGTACGGCGTGCGCCGGGCACTCGGCGGTCGCAAGGAGGGCGTGCCCGCGGGCCCGGCCAAGGAGCCGCGGCGCACCGTGATCGTCGGCCGTACGATCCCGGCGGCGCGGCGGACGAAGCGGAAGAAGGACTGATCCAGCGATGTTCCGCCGTACGTTCTGGTTCGGCACCGGCGTCGCCGCCGGCGTGTGGGCCACCACCAAGGTCAACCGGAAGCTCAAGCAGCTGACCCCCGACAGCCTCGCCGCGACCGCGGCGAACAAGGCGCTCGACGCGGGCACCCGGCTCAAGGACCGCGCGGTGGGCTTCGCACTCGACGTCCGCGAGAACATGGCCCAGCGGGAGGCCGAACTGGACGACGCGCTCGGGCTGAAGGCCCCCGTCGACCGTGAACTCCCCGAACCCCGGCGTCACAACGCCATCGAGAACCGCAACGAACCGAAGTCCGTCGTCGACGTCAGGGCGACGTACTCGTACAACCGGAATGAGGACCACTGATGGAGTCGGCCGAGATTCGTCGCCGCTGGTTGAGCTTCTTCGAGGAGCGCGGTCACACCGTCGTCCCTTCGGCGTCGCTCATCGCGGACGACCCGACTCTGCTGCTGGTCCCGGCCGGCATGGTGCCCTTCAAGCCCTACTTCCTGGGTGAGGTCAAGCCGCCCTTCGACCGTGCCACGAGCGTGCAGAAGTGCGTGCGCACGCCGGACATCGAAGAGGTCGGCAAGACCACGCGCCACGGCACGTTCTTCCAGATGTGCGGCAACTTCTCCTTCGGCGACTACTTCAAGGAAGGCGCCATCAAGTACGCCTGGGAGCTGCTCACCAGCGCCCAGGACAAGGGTGGTTACGGCCTCGACCCCGAGCGCCTGTGGATCACCGTCTACAAGGACGACGACGAGGCCGAGCGCATCTGGCACGACGTCGTCGGCGTCCCCTCCGAGCGCATCCAGCGCCTCGGCAAGAAGGACAACTACTGGTCCATGGGCGTCCCCGGCCCCTGCGGCCCCTGCTCCGAGATCAACTACGACCGCGGCCCCGAGTTCGGCGTCGAGGGCGGCCCCGCCGTCAACGACGAGCGGTACGTGGAGATCTGGAACCTCGTCTTCATGCAGTACGAGCGGGGCGAGGGCATCGGCAAGGAGGACTTCGAGATCCTCGGGGACCTGCCGAGCCAGAACATCGACACGGGCCTCGGCCTGGAGCGGCTCGCCATGATTCTGCAGGGCGTGCAGAACATGTACGAGATCGACACCTCCATGGCCGTCATCAAGAAGGCCACCGACCTGACCGGCGTGGCCTACGGCGACGCCCACGCCTCCGACGTCTCCCTGCGCGTGGTCACCGACCACATGCGCACGTCCGTGATGCTCATCGGCGACGGCGTCACCCCCGGCAACGAGGGCCGCGGCTACGTGCTGCGCCGCATCATGCGCCGCGCCATCCGCAACATGCGGCTGCTCGGCGCCACCGGTCCGGTCGTCAAGGACCTGATCGACGTCGTGATCGAGATGATGGGGCAGCAGTACCCCGAGCTGATCACCGACCGCGAGCGGATCGAGAAGGTCGCCCTCGCCGAGGAGAACGCCTTCCTGAAGACGCTGAAGGCCGGCACCAACATCCTCGACACCGCCGTCAGCGACACCAAGGCCGCCGGTGGCGCCGTCCTCGCCGGCGACAAGGCGTTCCTGCTCCACGACACCTGGGGCTTCCCGATCGACCTCACCCTGGAGATGGCCGCCGAGCAGGGGCTCTCCGTGGACGAGGACGGGTTCCGCCGCCTCATGAAGGAGCAGCGGGAGCGCGCCAAGGCCGACGCCCAGGCCAAGAAGACCGGCCACGCCGGCACCGGCGCCTACCGCGAGATCGCCGACAAGGCCGGTGCCACCGACTTCGTCGGCTACAGCGACACCGAGAGCGAGTCCACGATCGTCGGCATCCTCGTCGACGGCGCCTCCTCCCCGGCCGCCACCGAGGGCGACGAGGTCGAGATCGTCCTCGACCGCACCCCGTTCTACGCCGAGGGCGGCGGCCAGATCGGTGACACCGGCCGGATCAAGGTCGACACCGGTGCCGTCATCGAGATCCGCGACTGCCAGAAGCCGGTCCCGGGCGTGTACGTCCACAAGGGCGTCGTCCAGGTCGGCGAGGTCACCGTCGGTGCCAAGGCCCAGGCCTCCATCGACGACCGCCGCCGCACGGCCATCGCCCGCGCCCACTCGGCCACCCACCTCACCCACCAGGCGCTGCGCGACGCCCTCGGCCCGACGGCCGCCCAGGCCGGTTCCGAGAACCAGCCCGGCCGCTTCCGCTTCGACTTCGGCTCGCCGTCCGCCGTTCCGACGGCCGTGATGACCGACGTCGAGCAGAAGATCAACGAGGTGCTCGCCCGCGACCTGGACGTGCGCGCTGACGTCATGGGCATCGACGAGGCCAAGAAGCAGGGCGCCATCGCCGAGTTCGGCGAGAAGTACGGCGAGCGCGTGCGCGTCGTGACCATCGGCGACTTCTCCAAGGAGCTGTGCGGCGGCACCCACGTGCACAACACCGCCCAGCTCGGCCTGGTCAAGCTGCTCGGCGAGTCGTCCATCGGCTCCGGCGTACGCCGTATCGAGGCCCTGGTCGGCGTGGACGCCTACAACTTCCTCGCCCGTGAGCACACGGTCGTCGCCCAGCTCCAGGAGCTGATCAAGGGCCGTCCGGAGGAGCTCCCGGAGAAGGTCTCCGCGATGCTCGGCAAGCTCAAGGACGCCGAGAAGGAGATCGAGAAGTTCCGCGCCGAGAAGGTCCTCCAGGCCGCCGGCTCGCTCGCCGACTCCGCCAAGGACGTGCGCGGTGTGGCCCTGGTGACCGGGCAGGTCCCGGACGGCACCACCGCCGACGACCTGCGCAAGCTGGTCCTCGACGTGCGCGGCCGCATCCAGGGCGGCCGGGCCGCTGTCGTCGCCCTGTTCACCACGGTCAACGGCAAGCCCCTCACCGTCATCGCCACCAACGAGGCCGCCCGCGAGCGCGGCCTCAAGGCCGGTGACCTGGTGCGCACCGCCGCCAAGACCCTCGGCGGCGGCGGTGGCGGCAAGCCGGACGTCGCCCAGGGCGGCGGCCAGAACCCGGGCGCCATCGGTGACGCCGTCGACGCCGTCGAGCGCCTCGTGGCGGACAGCGCCAAGTGAGCGACGCCGCAGGCGGCCGGAGGGACGACGGCCAGATGGACCAGCCGGCGGACCGCCGGACGGATGATCGTACGGACGGCCCGGTCATGCGCCGGGGTCGCCGCCTGGCGATCGACGTCGGGGACGCCCGTATCGGGGTCGCCTCCTGCGACCCCGACGGAATCCTGGCCACACCGGTGGAGACCGTCCCCGGCCGTGACGCCCCGGCGGCGCACCGGCGGCTGCGCGGGCTGGTCGAGGAGTACGAGCCGATCGAGGTCGTCGTCGGTCTCCCTCGCTCCCTCAAGGGGGGCGAGGGCCCGGCCGCGGCCAAGGTCAGGCGCTTCGCGCAGGAACTGGCCCGCGGCATCGCACCGGTCCCGGTCAGGCTCGTCGACGAGCGGATGACGACGGTGACCGCCAGTCAGGGACTGCGCGCCTCGGGAGTGAAGTCCAAGAAGGGCCGGTCCGTCATCGACCAGGCCGCCGCTGTGATCATCCTTCAGCAGGCACTGGAATCCGAACGGGTGTCAGGCAGAGCACCCGGCGAGGGCGTCGAAGTGGTCATCTGATCGCGATACGGTAACGTTCCGCGCGATGCGGAGGCATTCGAACAGCCACCGCACAGCAAGAGGCGGAACGGAAGCCGGCCCTCCATGACAGGCCGCGCGTGCCCCGTCGCCTCGCGGCTCTAGGGGATCGATGACTGAGTATGGCCGGGGCCCAGGCTCCGAACCGTGGCATCCGGAGGACCCGTTGTACGGGGACGGCGGATGGGGCGGACAGCAGGCCCATACGGGTCAGCAGTCCCCCTACGGCGGCCAGCCACAGCAGTATCCGGAGCAGCAGCAGTCGCAGCAGCAGTACGGCGACTGGGGCGACGGCGGCCAGTCCGCGTACGGTCAGCAGCCGCAGTACGACCAGTACGGTCAGCAGCAGCCCCCCGAGCCGCAGTACGACCAGTACGGTCAGCCGCGGTACGACCAGCAGCAGTACGACCAACAGCAGTACGACCAGCAGTACGCCTCCCAGGGGCAACCCCAGCACGGCTACGACAACGGCGGCTGGGGCACCGGCGCGCCTCCCCACGCGCAGTACCCCGCCGACCCGTCGGATCCCTACGGCCAGCAGTCCGCCGCCTATGGCGCGGAGCAGCCCGACTTCTACGGCACCCCGGAGGCATACCCGCCGCCGGAACCGCCCGCCCGCCGGCGCGCCGAGCCCGATTCCGAGCGCACCGACTGGGACCCCGGTCCCGACGAGGGCGAGCACGCCTTCTTCGCGGGCGGGGACGCGGACGGAGAGGACGACGACTCCGGCGGTCGCGGGCGCGGTGACCGCAGGGACAGGGGCGGCCGGGGCGGCAAGCCCAAGAAGGGCCGCAACGGGGTCGCGTGCCTCGTGGTCTGCCTGGTGCTCGGCGGCGGCGTGGCGGGAGTCGGATATTTCGGCTACCAGTTCTACCAGGATCGTTTCGGCGCGGCCCCGGACTACGCGGGCGACGGCAACGGCGAGCAGGTGACCGTCTCCATCCCCAAGGGCGCGGGCGGCTCGACCATCGGCCAGGAGCTCAAGCGGAAGGGCGTGGTGAAGAGCGTCGACGCCTTCATCGTCGCCCAGCAGAGCAACCCCCGCGGCAAGAGCATCCAGACCGGCGTGTACACGCTGCAGAAGGAGATGTCGGCCGAGAGCGCGGTCGAACTCCTGCTCAACCCCAAGAGCCGCAGCAACCTGATCATCCCCGAGGGCAAACGCAACGTCGACGTCTACAAGATGATCGACAAGCAGCTCGGAGTGGACGAGGGCACCACGGCCGGCGTCGCCAAGACCGAGTGGAAGAGTCTCGGCCTGCCCGACTGGGCGATGAACCACAAGAACGTGAAGGACCCGCTGGAAGGATTCCTCTACCCGTCCAGCTACTCGGCGGCCAAGGGCCAGAAGCCCGAGGACGTGCTGAAGCAGATGGTGGACCGGGCCACCGAGCAGTACGAGAAGATCGGACTCGAGGAGAAGGCGGAGGGCCTCGGCCTCGACGGCCCCTGGCAGCTGCTCACCGTGGCGAGCCTGGTGCAGGCGGAGGGCAAGACCCACGACGACTTCCGCCGGATGTCCGAGGTCATCTACAACCGGCTCAAGCCCACCAACACGGAGACCAACCAGGAGCTCCAGTTCGACTCGACCTTCAACTACCTGAAGGGCCAGAGCAAGATCCGCATCAGCGAGTCCGAGATCAACAGCAACCCGGACCCGTACAACACCTACACCAACAAGGGCCTGCCGCCCGGACCCATCGGCAACCCCGGCGCAGAGGCACTGCAGGCGGCGCTCGAACCCACGAAGGACGGCTGGATGTACTTCGTGGCCACCGACGGCGTGAGCAAGACCGAGTTCGCCAAGACGCACGATGAGTTCCTGAAGCTGAAGGAAAAGTTCGATGCCAGCTCGGGCAACTGACCGTCGCCGAGCAGCCGTACTCGGCTCCCCGATCGCCCATTCCCTCTCCCCGGCACTGCACCGCGCCGCCTATGCCGAGCTGGGCCTGGAGGGCTGGACGTACGACCGTTTCGACGTGGACGAAGAGGCGCTGCCGGGCTTCTTCGAGCAGCTGGGCCCCGAATGGGCGGGGCTGTCGCTGACCATGCCGCTCAAGCGGGCGGTCATCCCGCTGCTCGACGGGATCACCGAGACGGCGGCCTCCGTGGACGCGGTGAACACCGTGGTCCTCACCGAGGACGGCCGGAAGACCGGCGACAACACCGACATCCCCGGCATCGTCGCCGCCCTGCGCGAACACGGCATCGAGAAGGTCGAGACCGCGGCGGTCCTCGGCGCCGGCGCCACCGCCTCCTCCGCGCTGGCCGCGCTGGCCCGGATCTGCACCGGCGAGGTCGCCGTCTACGTACGCAGCGAGGTGCGCGCCGCCGAGATGCGGGGCTGGGCCGAGCGTCTGGACGTCGCCGTACGCATCGCCGACTGGGCGGACGCCGAGGAGGCGCTGCGCGCCCCGCTGGTGGTGGCCACCACCCCGGCCGGCACCACCGACGCCCTCGCCGCAGCCGTCCCCGAGATGCCAGCGACCCTCTTCGACGTGCTCTACGACCCGTGGCCGACCGCACTCGCCGCCCGCTGGTCGGCGTACGGCGGGGCCGTCGTCAGCGGACTCGACCTGCTGCTCCACCAGGCGGTGCTCCAGGTGGAGCGGATGACGGGCCGCGCTCCGGCCCCGCTCGCCGCCATGCGCCGCGCGGGAGAGCGCGCCCTCGCGGACCGTTAGCGTCCCTCCGGCCCGCAGGCGTCCCCATGGCGTCGGCCGGTGTCCGCGCACCCGTCCGCCAGATGGACCGGCGGCCGGGCCGGGCGCCCGGACGTGGGAGGATCGGAGGTGGCGGACCGGGGCCCGCGCACCCGGACACGCCGTCGCCGTACGCGGAGAAGACGCGTACGCAGGGCATAACCGGGGCGCGAGCACTGAGGAGCACCGTTGAGCAGGTTGCGCTGGCTGACCGCGGGGGAGTCCCACGGTCCCGCACTCGTCGCGACGCTGGAGGGCCTGCCCGCCGGCGTACCGATCACCA
>NZ_JBHJRX010000015.1:0-88075 GCF_042268605.1 Streptomyces sp. NPDC056296
GGGGAAGCTCGCCGCCGACGACGCCGAGGCCGCCCTCGCGCGCATCACGGCGACCACCGACATGGACGCCGTCGCCGACGCGGACGTCGTCGTCGAGGCCGTCTTCGAGAAGCTGGAAGTCAAGCACGAGATCTTCCGCGCCCTCGACAAGCTGGTGAAGGACGAGGCGATCCTCGCGTCCAACACCTCCGCCATCCCGATCACCAAGATCGCGGCCGTGACGGAGCGCCCCGAGCGGGTCGTCGGCGCCCACTTCTTCTCGCCGGTCCCGATGATGCAGCTGTGCGAACTGGTGCGCGGCTACAAGACCAGCGACGAAACGCTCGCCACCGCGCGGGAGTTCGCCGAGTCCACCGGCAAGACCTGCATCGTCGTCAACCGCGACGTCGCCGGCTTCGTGACCACCCGCCTCATCTCCGCCCTCGTCGTCGAGGCCGCGAAACTGTACGAGTCGGGCGTCGCCACCGCCGAGGACATCGACCTCGCCTGCAAGCTGGGCTTCGGCCACGCCATGGGACCGCTGGCCACCGCCGACCTGACGGGCGTCGACATCCTGCTGCACGCCACCGGCAACATCTACACCGAGTCCCAGGACGAGAAGTTCGCCCCGCCGGAGCTGATGCGCCGGATGGTGGACGCCGGTGACATCGGCCGCAAGAGCGGGCAGGGCTTCTACAAGCACTGAGGTCGCATCGGCCCCGGGAAACGTCACACGCCGGGGTGAATTCGGTATCGGTTCGCTTACAGGCGGCAACCTCCGATCGTTTCGGCCAGTCAGAGGTTGCAACACCTGATATCGCCGAGAGACCACAACGAAGAAACGAAGAGACGACAAAAAGACGCACGCCGGGGAGCGCATATGCACATCAGGGGCGACCACGTCGAGCTGGTCGTCGGGGGCCGCCTCGACGTCCGCAGCGCGGCGGACGCCCGTACGGTCCTGCACTCGGCCGTCGACGACGGAGTCGGCGACCTGGTGCTGGACCTGTCCGAACTGGACTCCTGGGACGCCACCGGACTCGGCGTGATCATGGGGGCCCACCGGCGGGCCGGCCGCTGCGGCCGGCGGCTGGTGCTGCGCGGCGTACCGCCGCAGATGCAGCGCCTGCTGGTGGCCACCCGGCTGCACCGGATCCTGGCCATCGAGGGCGGCATCGGCGTGGAGACCCTGCCCAGGGTGTGACGCCACGGGCCGGTGCGGCCCGGTGGACCGGGGAGACCCGGACACCGCTCGGCGAAACGCCCGGCGCACGCAATCCTCACGAGACTGTGACGTCTCGGACGGGTCGGCACCCCGGACTGTCGGAGATACTGAGCAAAGGTTTAGGGTCTGGCTGCCCGCCCTCTTGCGAACCCATCTGGCGGGCCCGGACCAGAAGCGACAGCGCGGTGTGCGGCAAGGCCGGGAGAGGGTGGTCCCGACCGGGGCCCTGCACACGACGCTTTTGGGGGGCTTGAACCTATGGACCCGAACAACCGGGGACCCGAGGAGCACGGCCAAGACGGCGACCACCAGGCGCCGCGCCCACGCCCGCCCAGGGACCCCCTCACCACCGACTTCGGACAGCCCGCGCTCGCCCGCACGGTGCAGCTGGTGTCCGGCGACTTCCTGCTCACCGTCAATCCCGTCGACGGCAGCGAGATCGAGGTCTGCCCGCCCGGCGAGCGGCCCGCCCGGCCCGAGAAGCTCACCGCGGCCGAACGCGCCGAGGCGGAGCGCGCCGCGAGGCCGCCCGTCCCGCCGGGACCGGTGCGGACCGTGCTCGGCCTGCTGGCCCGCGAGGACGAACGCGAACGCCTGGTGCGGCTGCTCGCCCGCGGCCGTTCCGTCCGCCTCACCGGCCCCGCCGGCTCCGGCCGCACCAGCCTCCTCGACGTCGTCGCCGAGGACTGCGCGGGCCTCGCACCCGACGGCGTCGTCCGGCTCAGCGGCTTCCGCCGCACGGCCGACGACCTCCTGTACGACCTCTTCTACGCCGTCCACCGCGCACCCCTGCACCGCCCGGACCGGGAGGAACTGCTCGGCCACCTGAGGGAGGTCGGCGCGGTCGTCGTCCTGGACGACGTCGAGTTCGGCGGCAGCGCCCTCGACGAGCTGCTGGACGCCACCCCCGAGTGCGCCTTCCTCATCGGCGCGACCCCGGACGTGCCCGCGCCCTTGGCCGACTCGGCCGTGGAGGAGGTCTTCCTCACCGGCCTGGACCGCTCGGACGGCGTGGAGCTGCTGGAGCGCGCCGCCGGCCGGACCCTCACCGAGGAGGAGGCGAACTGGGCCGGCGACCTCTGGTTCGAGTCCGAGGGCCTGCCGCTGCGCTTCGTCCAGGCCGGTGCCCTGCTGCGCCGGCGCGACCGGCAGCGGGCGGGTGCCGACGCCGTCGACGAGTTCGGTGTCTTCGTCGACGCCCGTCCGGCCGACGACACGCCCTACGACGCCGCCGAGGCCGACGACGTACCCCTGCCGTCCCTCGGTGAGGCCGCCGCGCCCGCGCCGCTGCTCGCCTCCCGGCTCAGCGCCTCCGCCCGCACCACCCTGGAGTTCGCCGTCGCGCTCGGCGGCGAGGTGCCGCACCAGGCGCATCTGCCCGCGTTGGTCGGCGACACCCACGCGGACGCCGCCCTCGGCGAGCTGGCCGACTGCGGACTGGTCTCGCCGGTCGGCTCCCGCTACCGGCTCGCCGCCGGGGTGCTCACCCAGCTGGAGAGCGCCGGATACGCCGACGACGTACGGGAACGGGCGCTGGCCGCCGCCCAGCACTACGCCTGGTGGGCCGGGCACCCCTCGGTCACCCCGGAGCGGGTCTGCGCCGAGGCCGACGCCGTGCTGGCCGCCCTGGCGGTGCTGGTGCCGGCGACGACCCCGCCGGCGGACGACGAGGAGAGCCCCGCCGTCCAGCTGGCCCGCACCGCGGCACCGGCGTTCGCCGCCGGGCTGCACTGGAGCGCCTGGGAACGGACGCTGCGTTCCGGCACCGAGGCCTCCCGGCTCGCCGGTGACGTCGCGGAACAGGCCTACTTCCACCACGAGCTCGGCGTCCTCGCGCTGTGCGAGGGATACCTCGACCGGGCGCGCGCCGAGCTGGAGGCCTCCATCGGGCTGCGCGGCGCGCTCTCCGACAAGCGCGGCGCCGTCGCGGGCCGCCGTGCCCTCGCGCTGGTCGCCGACCGGACCGGGGACACGCCCGGGCTCGGCACCGGCGCGGGTGCGTTCGGTGGAGCGGGGGCCGTCGCCGGACTCGGCGTCGTGGGCCTCGGCCCGACCGCGGGGGAGGAGGTGCCCGACGCCCGGAACGAGGAGTCGGCGTCGCCGCCCGCGGGCGTACCCGCGCCCTTCCCGCCCCTCCAGCCGCCCCCGCAGTCGCCGACCCTGGTCACCAGCCGGGAGGCGTCCACCGGGCCGTCCCGCAAGGCGGGCGTCGGCATCAAGGGCTTCGCGCGGCGCAACCTCGTCGCCGCCGGGGCGGGCGCGCTGCTCGTCGCCGTGCTCGGCACGGTGGTGACCCTCGGCGCCACGTCGGAGAACGACGCCGGCGATCCCTCGGACCAGGTCGGTGTCAACCCGTCGGCCAGCCAGGGTGTCGACGACGGCAGCCTGGGCGCGGACCGGCCGTCCGACGACGGCGCGAACCCGGGAGACACCGGCCGGCCCACCGACCCCGGCCCGGACGGCACCGTCGGCACGTCGGACGACCCGACGCCGAGCGAGTCGGCGAGCCCGTCGGACGGCCCGAGCGACTCGGGCGAGCCCGACGACCCGAACTCACCGGACCCGGGGGACTCGGACGAGCCGGACGACCCGTCCTCGTCGTCCAAGCCGCCCACGTCCAGCGAGCCGCCGCCGGACCCGTCCTCGCCGGATCCCACCGACAGCGAGCCGGACCCGGACCCCACCACGCCGACCGGCGACCCCAGCCCCAGCCCCAGCCCCAGCCAGACGGAGACGGACGATCCGTCGACCACCCCGTCCACGTCCGACACGGCCAGCGGCCCCGGCACGCCCACCACCACCGCCGGCTCCCCCGCGGGCACCGCGACCGCCTCGCAGAGCAGCACCGCGACCAGCGGCACGGGCACGGGCACGCCGAGCGGCTCGGGTCCGGAGACGGGTCGGATCATCTGACGCCGCGGATCCACCGACGCAGCGAGAGGGCCGAGTCCGCACACACACGGACCCGGCCCTCTCGTACGTCGTACGTGACGCCCGCTCAGAACAACCGCAGCTTGTCGTCCTCGATGCCCCGCATGGCGTTGTAGTCCAGCACCTGGCAGCCGATGCCGCGGTCCGTGGCGAGCACGCGGGCCTGCGGCTTGATCTCCTGGGCGGCGAAGACGCCGCGCACCGGGGCGAGGTGGGGGTCGCGGTTCAACAGCTCGAGGTAGCGCGTGAGTTGCTCCACGCCGTCGATCTCGCCGCGCCGCTTGATCTCGACCGCGACGGTCCGGCCCTCGGCGTCCCGGCACAGGATGTCGACGGGGCCGATGGCGGTCATGTACTCGCGGCGGATGAGGGTGTAGCCCTCGCCCAGCGTCTCGATACGGTCGGCGAGCAGCTCCTGGAGGTGCGCTTCCACGCCGTCCTTGATCAGGCCCGGATCGACGCCCAGCTCGTGCGAGGAGTCGTGGAGGACCTCCTCCATCGTGATGATGAGCTTCTCGCCCGCCTTGTTGACGACGGTCCAGACGCCCTCCTCCTCGCCCGTGCCCTCCTTCAGGGTGCAGGGCGGCGACATCCAGTTGAGGGGCTTGTAGGCCCGGTCGTCGGCGTGGATCGAGACGCTGCCGTCAGCCTTGACCAGGATCAGCCGGGGAGCCGAGGGCAGGTGGGCGGTGAGCCGCCCGGCGTAGTCGACGGAGCAGCGGGCAATGACGAGACGCATGGTCGGCAACGCTACTCGACGTGCCCGGCCCGACGCGATTCGCCCGTGCCCCGGTGGCCCCGGGTGCTGTCCCACTTCTCCCATTGGCCCCGTCTTGCGCACTGGCCGATTGTGCGCCTACCGGATGGTGCCCATATGGGCATTCTCCTGGTGCGGTCACGATCGGTTGCTTACGGTATTGAACGGGAGGTCGCGAGGTGTGTACGCAGCGTGTTCAAATTCGCCCTCCCTCTAACTGTCCGGCAACCCCTGCCAGTCGGGGGTGCGAGAGGAGAACCCATGTCGCTCGACGTCTCACCGGCCCTACTCGAACAGGCCGAGCGAGGCGAGGTCGACGAAGCAGCCTTCGTCGACTGCGTCCGGACTTCCCTGCCTTACGCATGGGAGATGGTCAGCTCCCTGGTGGCACAGCTGAAGGTCGACGGCGGAGCGTTCGCCGACAACCAGACGCCCCCGCCGGACGAGCAGGCGCGCGGCCAGTTGCTGCGTGCGCTGGCGAGTGACGCCATCCGCGGTGCACTGCAGCGGCACTTCGGGGTGCGGCTGGCCTTCCAGAACTGCCACCGGGTGGCGGTGTTCCCGTTGGACTCCTCCGTCGACGAGAAGCTGACCCGCTTCACCTCGGTACGCAGCCAGGTGCTGAACCAGTCGCCCGAGTTCCGCGACTGCTGACGCCACGGTCGTCCGCTTGCCGTTCCGTACGCGGGAGGTGCAGTTCTGTACCGGAGCGGCAAGCTCCCCGCCCACTGCCTCAGCGGAGCTGGGGGAGGACCTCGGCGCCGAGCCGCCGTACGTTCTCCTCGGTCGCCGCGAGGTCGCCGGACCCCTCGACGAGCAGGGCGAAGCGGTTGATGCCGGTCCGCTCGCCGGTCGCCGCGAGCCGGTCCGCGCACAGCCGGGGCGGGCCCACCGGGTGCAGTCCGCAGAGCAGTTCGGTGTACGCGTGCGGGTCGCGCATCTGCCGGGCGCGGCCGTCCACCGTGACGTGGGCGCCCAGGCCCTGACGCAGCCAGCCGGGCATCGCCTTGAGCAGGGTCTCCGCCGCGTCGACGCGCCGGTCCGCGATCTGGCAGACGCCGGCCGAGACATGGGCCGCGCCGTGGATCTCCGCCGCCGGCCGCCCGGCCGCGCGTGCGTGCTGCCGCCACAGGGCGACCATCTCGGCCTTCTCCTCGTCCCCGACGTGCATCCCGAGCAGCATCGGCAGCCCCCGCTCGGCCGCCATGCGCACGCTCGCCGGGGACGTGCAGGCGACGACGACCTCGGGGCCCGCGCCCTCCGTCAGGGACTCCGACGGGCGCGGTACGACGGGCACCTCGCGGAACCGGAAGCGTTCGCCCGAGGCGCCGACGGCTGGTTCGCGCAGCCAGCGGACCAGCAGATCGAGTGACTCCGGAAAGTCCTTCTCGTACGCCTCGAGGCCCGCGCCGAACACCTCCAGGTCCACCCACGGGCCGCCCCGGCCCACGCCCAGCGAGAACCGGCCGCCGCTCGTGACGTGCAGCAGCGCCGCCTGCTCGCCGAGGGCCACGGGGTGGACGGTGGGCAGCACGCTGACCGCGGTGCCGACCCGGATGCGACGGGTGCGGCCCAGCAGCAGCGCGGCCAGGGTCACGGCCGACGGACACGTGCCGTACGGCACGAAGTGGTGTTCGGCCAGCCAGACCGTGTCCAGCCCCGCCTCCTCGGCGACCTCGGCCGAGCGGACCGCGCGGTGCAGCGCCTCCCCCTGGCCCTGGCCCGGGAACTGGGCGCCCAACACGAAACTTCCTACACGCATTGCTTTTCCTGCTTCCTCGGCTCCGACCCGGAGCTCCCCCACAGGGCATAACCGTCTGACACGTGCCGAGGACACGGCCGGGCAGAGAGATTTGCGGATTGTCTGCAGAATCAGCCGTTGTCGAGGGCCGGTGACGCCCCCCGCAACGGCCCCGCACGGGGGAGATACGGCGGTTGACGGCGTACGCGTACCCCTGTCCGTGCCGCGTAGGCTGGACGCGCCCTATTCCCTGTATAGCTCCGTGAGGTGTCCTGTGTCCCCGCGTCGCAACCGACCCAAGGGAGCCGGTTCGTCCGGCCGGAGCGCCGAGGACGACGGCTCCGGCCGCTACGGCGGCTGGCAGTCGTCGGAGAGCTGGCAGGGCGAGGAGTGGAGCGTACGGCACGTGGCGGGCTCGAGCGCGCAGGGGAAGTCGTACCGCTGCCCGGGCTGCGACCAGTTGATCCCGGACGGTGTCCCGCACGTGGTGGCCTGGCCGGCGCACTCGGGCGTCGACGACCGCCGGCACTGGCACAAGTCCTGCTGGAACGCGAAGGACCGCCGCACCACGCGGGTGCAGCGGTCCCGTAACGCGCCGAAGTTCTGAGCCCTCCTACACGTCCCGCTTCTCCAGCAGCGCGAACGCGCCGGCGAACGCGGCGGCCGTCACGCCGAGCATGATCCACAGCGGGTCCCAGCCGGACGGGCCGGACTCGCTGAGCGAGTTGGCGTAGAAGATGCTCATCTGGTTGGGGATCGAGTACTCGAACAGCGCCTGCTGCACGTCCTTCAGCGACTCCGAGAACATGAACAGCGCGATCACCAGCGGGGCGAGCAGGAGCCCGATCATGATCGTGATGGCACCCGCCGAGTGGCGGATGATCGAGCCGATGGCCAGCGAGAGCAGCCCGAGCAGCGCCACGTACAGAGAGACGCCGACGGTGCCCTTGAGCCACTCCGCGCCGGTGGGGTCCGTGGCGCCGTTGCCCTCCAGCATGGCCACGTGCAGCAGGCCGATGAGGGAGACGGACACCAGCGTCACCACGAAGGCCACCAGGAAGAACACGATCCCCTTGGCGGCGAGGACGCGGCCGCGGCTGGGGCAGGCGGTCATCGTGGTCCGCACCATGCCGGTGCCGTACTCCGAGGCGGTGGTCAGCACGCCGAGGGTGATGAGGCAGATGCAGCCGAGCAGCAGGCCGAAGAAGCCGAGGCTGAGCGCGGGCTCGCCGGCCAGGTCGGACGAGGAACTCGCCACCACCAGACCGGTCAGCAGGCCGATGCCGACGACCAGCAGGACGAACACGCCCAGCGTCCAGATCGTCGAACGCACCGACTTGATCTTCGTCCACTCGGAGGCGAGCGCGTGCCCCAGGTGCGTGCGCACCACCGGGATCGGTGACGTGTACGTGGGGTACGGCGACCCGGGCGCCGCCTGCCAGTCGGGTGCGGCCTGCTGCATCGGGGGCTGGGGCGTGCTCATCGGGCGTCCTCGGGCTTGGTCGGGTCGGTGACGGGCGCGGGGGCGGGAGTGGGCGAGGGGGCGACACCGGGCGGCGCGGGGACCGGAGCGGGCGCCTGCGGCGCCTGCGGGGCCTGCGGCGCCTGCGGGGCCTGCTGTGCCGCGTACGGGTTGACGGGCTGAGCGCCCGGCACCGCGCCGGGCACGGCCGGGGCGCCGTACGGTCCCGCCGGGGCCTGGCCCGGCGCGCCCTGGGGCGCCGGGAAGGGCTGACCGCCCTGCTGGGGCGGCGGCGGGGCGTACCAGCCGGGCTGGCCCTGCCCGGGCACCGGCATCGGCGGCTGCGCGCCGGGCGGCAGCGGCTGCTGGAGCCCGGCCTTCTGGTCGGCGGTCGACCGGTAGTCGACGGCGCCCTGCGTCATCCGCATGTAGGCCTCCTCCAGCGAGGCCTGGTGCGGCGACAACTCCCACAGCCGTACGTCACTGCCGTGCGCGATGTCGCTGATCCGGGGGAGCGGCAGCCCGGTCACCCGGAGCGCGCCGTCCTGCTCGGACATGACGTGCCCGCCCGCCTCGGTCAGCGCGGACGTCAGCTTCTCGCGCAGCTGCGGATCGCTGTCCGGCGTCCGCACGCGCGCGAAGTCGGCCGAGTTGGCCGAGATGAAGTCCTTCACGCTCATGTCGGACAGCAGCTGACCGCGCCCGATGACGATCAGGTGGTCGGCGGTCAGCGCCATCTCGCTCATCAGGTGCGAGGAGACGAAGACGGTACGGCCCTCCGCCGCGAGCGCCTTCATCAGGTTGCGCACCCAGTGGATGCCCTCGGGGTCGAGGCCGTTGACCGGTTCGTCGAACAGCAGCACCTGGGGGTCGCCGAGCAGCGCGGCGGCGATGCCGAGCCGCTGGCCCATGCCGAGGGAGAAGCCCTTGGAACGCCGCCTGGCCACGTCCTGGAGGCCGACCACGCCGAGCACCTCGTCCACGCGCCGGGCCGGGATGCCCGAGAGCTGGGCCAGGCTCAGCAGGTGGTTGCGGGCGGCCCGGCCGCCGTGCACCGCCTTGGCGTCGAGCAGCGCGCCGACCTGGCGGGCCGCGTTGGGCAGCTTGCGGTAGGGGTGGCCGCCGATGGTCACGTGCCCGGCGGTGGGGTTGTCCAGGCCGAGGATCATGCGCATCGTCGTCGACTTGCCCGAGCCGTTGGGCCCGAGGAAGCCGGTGACGGCGCCGGGCCGTACTTGGAAGGAGAGGTTGTACACAGCGGTTTTGTCGCCGTAGCGCTTGGTCAGGCCGACAGCCTCGATCATGCTCCGCACCCATCGGAAGGTTCAGGACAGCAGGGCACACGCCCCCGTAAGGGTTAGGAGGATATCGAGGCGCTGACGGTTCCGTTCAAGCCCGGGCAAAATCCGGGCGTGAAACGGAACCCTTCCAGCGTCTGCCCGATCCTCAGGCGTCCCGCCTCTTCAGCACAACGTACCCGCCGACGAGGGCCGCGATCACCCACAGGGCCATGATCCCGAGGCCGCCCCACGGGCCGTAGGGGACGTCGTCGTCGATCGGCGCGACCACCTGCATGATCTTGCTGCCGGCCTGGTCGGGCAGGAACCGGCCGACCTTCTCCGTCGCCGGGACGTTGCCCAGGATGTTGGAGATCAGGAAGAAGAAGGGCATCAGGATGCCCAGCGACAGCATCGGCGAGCGCAGCATCGCGGCGACGCCCATCGAGAACACCGCGATGAGCGTCATGTACAGGCCGCCGCCGATGACCGCGCGCAGCACGCCCGGATCGCCGATCGACGCCCTGAGGTCGCCGAGCATCGCCTGGCCGAGGAAGAAGGTGGCGAAGCTGGTGATCATGCTCACGATGAGGGCGAGCCCGGTGGCCACCGCGATCTTGCTGAACAGGAAGGTGCCGCGCCGCGGGACGGCGGCCAGCGAGGTGCGGATCATGCCGGAGCTGTACTCGTTCGCCACGACCAGCACCCCGAACACGATCATCGCCAGCTGGCCGAGGCTCGTTCCGGCGAAGCTGATGAAGGTCGGGTCGAAGGTGAGCTGGTCCTGCTCGCTCATGTTGCCGAACTCGCTCTTCGACAGCGCCGAGATCAGCATGCCGAGGGCGATGGTGACGACCACGGCGAGGCCCAGCGTCCACACGGTGGACGCGACCGACCGGATCTTGGTCCACTCGGACCGTACGGCCTGTGTCGCCGCCATGCTCATCCCTTCCTCCAGTCGCTGCCCCACTGCTGTTGCTGCTGCTGCGGTGGCGGCACCGCAGCGGGCGGCTGCCCGTCGTGCGCGTGGTACTCCACGGACTCCGCGGTCAGCTGCATGAACGCCTCCTCCAACGAGGCCCGCTGCGGACTCAGCTCGTGCAGCACGATCTGGTGCCGCGCCGCCAGCTCCCCGATCGCCTCCGACTTGTCGCCGTCCACCTCCAGGACCTCGGACCCGGTCTCCACGACCGTGATGCCGTCCCCGTGCAGTACGTCGAGCAGCCGCTCGCGCTGCGGAGTGCGGATCCGGACGTAGCTGCGCGAGTTCTCCGCGATGAAATCGGCCATCGAGGTGTCCGCCAGCAGCCTGCCCTGGCCGATGACCACCAGGTGGTCCGCCGTCAGCGCCATCTCGCTCATCAGGTGCGAGGAGACGAAGACCGTACGGCCCTGGGAGGCCAGCGTCTTCATCAGATTGCGGATCCAGTGGATGCCCTCGGGGTCGAGGCCGTTGACCGGCTCGTCGAACATCAGGATCCGCGGGTCGCCGAGCAGCGCGCCGGCGATGCCGAGCCGCTGGCCCATGCCGAGGGAGAAACCCTTGGTCTTCTTCCGGGCGACCGCAGAGAGCCCGACCGTGTCCAGCACCTCGCGCACCCGGTTCGCCGGAATGCCGTTGCTCTGCGCGAGGCACAGCAGGTGGTTGTAGGCGCTGCGCCCGCCGTGCCAGGCCTTGGCCTCCAGCAGCGCGCCGATGTACGTCAGCGGGTCCTTGAGCTGGTCGTAGTGCTTGCCGTCGATCCGGACGTCCCCGGCGGTGGGCCGGTCCAGGCCCAGCACCATCCGCATGGTGGTCGACTTGCCCGCGCCGTTCGGTCCGAGGAAACCTGTGATGATGCCGGGTCTGACGGTGAAGGAGAGATTGTTGACCGCCACCTTCTCGCCGTACCGCTTGGTCAGCCCCTCGAGCTCGATCATGGCGCCCACGCTAGAACGGGACGAAGCCCTCTGCCACCCCAGTGACAGAAGGCTTCGTCTTTGTTCCGTACTTGTTCGGCCGGCGTAGGCGTGGGGTCAGCGGGACTGCTGGGCCGGCACCCCGCGGGAGACCGGCTCGTCCTCGGCCGGCGTACCGGCGGCGGCCACCGCGGCGCCCGTGAGGGTCGCCAGCATCTCGCGCACGTTGGTCAGCTGCGCGTTGATGGAGTCGCGGCGGTTGGTGAGGGCCGCCAGCTCGCGCTCCGATTCCGAACGGATCCGGTCCGCCTTGGCGTTGGCGTCGGCCACGATGTCCTCGGCCTGGCGCTGCGCCGTCTCGACGGTCTGGCGGGCACGGCGCTCGGCGTCCGTGCGCAGCTTCTCCGCCTCCAGGCGAAGCTGCTCCGCGCGGTGCTCGATCTCCGCGAGGCGCTTCTCGGCCTTGGCCTGACGGGAGGCCAGGTCGCGCTCGGACTGCTCGCGGCGCTTGGCGAGGTTCGTCTCGAAGTCGGCGGCGGCCTGCGCGGCCTTGGCGCGGGTCTCCTCGAAGAGGGCGTCCGCCTCCTCGCGCTTGGACTGCGCGTCCTTCTGCGCCTCGGAACGCAGCTGCGAGGCGTCGCTCTTGGCCTTCTCGACGATCCGGACGCCCTCGTCCTCGGACTTGGCCTTGCGCTCGGCGGCGTACGACTCCGCGTCGTTGCGCACCTGCTGGGCCGCCGACTCGGCGAGCTCGCGGTGCTGCTCGGCCGCGCGCCGGGCCTCCTCGCGCAGGTCCTTCGCCTCTTCCTCGGCGAGACGCAGGATCTTCTCGACCCGGGCGCCGAGCCCGGCGTACGACGGCTCGGCGTCGTTGACCTGGGCCTGGGCGTTCTGAGTCTCGAGGTGGAGCTCCTCGATGCGCTTTTCCAGAGCGGTGATGCGGGCGAGAGCGCTGTCACGGTCGGAGACGAGCTTGGAGATACGTTCGTCCACCTGAGCGCGGTCGTACCCACGCCGCACAAGCTCGAAGCCGTAGGGGGAAGTGTCGCTCATGGGGTTCCTGTCGAAAGAGACCGGTGAGGTGATAGAGGGAATCCTAGGCGCCAATGCGGTGTGTCATCGAGCGGATGCACGTTTGATACGGAGAATGACACCTCTTTTGGGTGGCAGGCCCACGGATGGCTTGCCAAAATTCAGGACAAGGGTCTGGTCAGGGCTCCGGTCAAAGATCTCCAGCAGATCATCGAATCCGCCCCGGGCGCTAGCCGTCTGACGACTTGCCACCCGAACGTGGGGCGCCCACCGTGGCGCCGGCCTTGACCCCGTTGTCCTTGCCGCCGCCCGTCGGCGCCTCGAAGGACTCCAGCGCCTCCAGCACGTCCTGCACCCGGGAGATCTCCGCGTTGATGTCCTCGCGGCGCCGCACCAGGATCTCCAGCTCGCGCTTGCCCTCCTCGACCGTGCGCCGGGCCTCGCGGACCGCCTCGGCCTTGAGCTCCTCGGCCTCCCGGACCAGGGAAACCTTCTTCTGCTCGGCCTCCTTGAGCAGCCCCTCCGCCTTCTTGACGGCGGCGATGCGCACCTTGCCGGCCTCGGAGTTGGCCTCCGACACCAGCTCCTTGGCCTTCGCCTCCGCCTTGGCGAGCTGCTCCTCGGCGGCCTTGATGAGCGCGTCGCAGCGGTCGCCGGCCGACTTCATCGTCTCGGCGGCCTCGCGGCGGGCCCGCTCGTGCAGTTCCTCGATCTCGGAGGTGAGCCGCTCGCGCAGCTCCTCCGCGCGCTCCCTGATGGCGGTCGCGTCCCGGCGGGCGCCGACCAGCAGCTCGTCCGCGTCCGTACGGGCCTTCTCCACCCGGGTGTTGCCCTCGACCGTCGCCTGCGCGACGATCCGGTCGGCCTCCGTGCGGGCCGCGCCGACCATCGTGTCGGCCTGCGACTCGGCCTCCGCGGTGGCCTTCTGGGCCTGCTGCTGGGCCTCGGTGAGCAGCTTGTCGGCCTCGGCCGTGGTCTCCGTGATGAGCGTGTCGACCTGCTCGGCCGCCTCCGAGCGCCGCTTGTTGGCGTCCTTGCGGGCCTCGTCGAGGGTGCGCTCGGCCTCCTCGCGGGCGGCCGCGGTGACCCGCTCGGCCTCCGCCGCCGTCTCGGCCTGGACACGCTCCGCCTCGGTGCGCACGCGCTCGGCGTGCTGCTGCGCGGAGCCGACCGTCTCGGCGGCCTCGGCCCGCAGCCGCTCCGCCTCGCCGGTGGCGTCCGAGACCAGTTGCTCGGCCCGGGCACTCGCCTCGGTCCGGACCCGGTCGGCCTCGGCGACCGTCTCGGTCCGCAGCCGCTCCGCCTCGCCGGTGGCGTCCGAGATCAGTTGCTCGGCCCGGGCACTCGCCTCGGTCCGGACCCGGTCGGCCTCGGCGACCGTCTCGGTCCGCAGCCGCTCCGCCTCGCCGACGGCCTCTGCCGTGACCCGCTCGGCCTCGTTCGCCGCCTCGGTGCGGACGCGCTCCGCCTCGGTGACCGTCTCCGTCCGGATCCGGTCGGTCTCGGCCGCGGTCTCCGTGGTGAGCCGCTCCGCCTCGGAGCGCGCCTCGGTGATCAGGGTGTCCGCCTGCGTCGCCGCGTCGGACCGGATGCGGTTGGCGTCCTCGCGGGCGTCCGCCCGGGTACGCGACGCGGACTGCTCGGCCTCGGCGATGGCGTCGGAGGCCTCCGTGCGCACCCGCTGGGCGTGCTCGGAGACGTCCGTACGGATCCGCTCGGCCTCGGTGATGGCCTCGGACATCGTCCGCTCGGCCAGCGCCTTGGCGGCCTCCGTCTCCTCCTGCGCCTCGCGCCGCAGCCGCCCGGAGTCCTCGCTCGCCCGCTCCCGCTCCGCGTAGGCGTCGGCGCGGACCCGGTCCGCCTCCTCCTCGGCCTCGCGCCGGGTGCGCTCCGCCACGTGCTCGGCGGCGCTGCGCAGTCCGGTGATCTCCTCCTGGGCCTGCTCGTGCAGCCCGGCGACCGAGTCCCGTACCTGCTGCGCGTGCTGCTCGGCGGCCGACACCATCTCGGTCGCGCGCCGGTCGGCCTCCTCGACCAGCCGGACCGCCTCGGCCTGCGCCTCCTCCACGCGGTTGCGCGCGGAGGCCAGCAGCTCCTCGCTCTGCTCGCGGGCCCGCTCGCGCTCCTGGTCCGCCTCCTGCCGGGCGTCGCCGAGCAGCTCCTCGGCCTCGCGGCGGCGCCGGGCGGCCTCCTCCTGCGCGGCGGCCAGCGCCTCCGACGCCTCGGCGGCGATGCGCTCGGCGGCGCTCTGCGCCTCCGCCCGCACCCGGTCGGCGCTCTCCTGCGCCTCCGACTTCAGCCGCTCCGCCTCGCTGGCGGCCTCCGACCGCAGGCGTACGGCGACGTTCTCGCCCTCCGCGCGGGAGGCGGAGGCGTCCGCGGCGGCCTCGGTGCGCAGCCGCTCGGCCTCCGTCTCGGCCTGCTGCTGGAGCGTACGGATCCGCTCCGCCGCCTCCGTGCGCAGCCGCTCGCTCTCCTCGGCCGCCTCGCGGCGGATCCGCTCGCCCTCCTCACGGGCCCCGGCCAGCGCCTCCTCGGCGGCGGTGCGGCGCTCCTCCGCCTCGGTGTGCAGCCGCGTCAGCTCCTCGGCGGCCTCCGCCTGCCGGGCCTCGACGGCGCGCTCGGTCTCCTCGCGCAGCTCGCGGGCGGCCCGCTCGGCGTCCGCCTGGAGCTCCTCGGCGCGCTCGGCGGCCTCCGTGCGGTGCCGCTCGGCCTCCGCGCGGGTGCGCTCCAGGGTCTCCTCGGCCTGCCGGCGCAGGGTCGTCGCCCGCTCGATGGCCTCGGCGCGGACCTTCTCGCCGTCCGCCGTCGCGGTCTGCCGCAGCTCGTCGGCGTCCGCCTTGGCCTTGGCGAGCAGCTCCTCGGCGGTCTTCGCCGCCTCCTCGATCTGCGCCACGGCCTCCTTGCGGGCCTCGGCGCGGATCTTCTCGCCCTCTTCGACCGCGTCGGCCCGCAGCTGCTCGGCCTCGCCGCGCAGCCGGCGCGCCTCCTCCTGCAGCTCGACCGTCTTGGCGCGGTACTCCTTGGTGTCGTCCTTCGCCGCGCCCTTGAGCTGCTCGGCGATGTCGTGCGCCTCGCCGCGCAGCCGGTCCGCCTCGGCCTCGGCCTCGGTGCGCAGCCGCTCGGCCTCCTCGGCGGCGGCCTTCGTGGTCCGCTTGGCATCCTCGGACGCCTTGATCAGCACGTCCTCGGCCGTCTTGGCCGCCTTGGACAGCTGGGTGGCCGACTCCTCGGCGGTGAGCGTACGGGCCTTCTCGGCCGCCTCGGCGACGATCTTCTCGGCCTCGGCGCGGGCGTCCGCGACCAGCTGCTCGGCCTCGCTCTTGGTGGACTCGGCGTCCTTGGTGGCCTCGCCGACCAGCCGGGCGACCTGCTCCTTGGCGGTGCGGGTGCGCTGCTCGTTGGTCTGCTCGGCGCTCGCGAGCGCCTTGGCCGCGGACTCCTTGGCCTCGGCGACCACCTTCTCGGCCTCGGTCTGCGCCTTGCGCAGCGCCTCCTCGGCCTCGGACATGCGCTGCTCGGCGGCCCGGCTCAGCTCCTGGACCTGGCGGCGGGTCGACTCCGACTCGGTGGCGGTGGAGCTGCGCAGCTGCTCGGCGTGGTCGGTGGCCTCCTGTGCCTGCGTGGAGGCGGCGTTCAGCAGCCGCTCGGCGTCGGTGCGGGCGCGGCGCAGGATCTGCTCGGCCTCGCCGCGGGCGCTCTCGGCGTCGCTCTGCAACCGCTGCCGGGCCTCGGTGGTCAGCCGCTCGGCCTCCGCGCGGGCCGCGGCCAGGGACTGCTCGGCCTCCGCGCGAGACTCGTCGAGCAGCCGGCGGGCCTGCTGCTCGGTGCGGGCGCGCAGCTGCTCCGCCCACGCCACGTTCTCGTTGACGTGCGACTCGACGGTCTGCCGGCGTTCGGCGAGCTCCTGGTCGAGCTGCTGGCGTCGGGTCACCGCCTCCTGGTGCAGCTCCGACTGGAGCCGGGCGGAATGCTCGGCGTGCTCCTGGAGGATGCGCTGCGTCTGCGCCCGGGCCTGGCTCAGCTCCCGCTCGGCGTCCGCGCGCAGCTGGTCGGCCTGCGTCTGCGCGTTGCGCAGCAACTGCTCGGCCTGGTACCCGATGTCGCCGCCGTCGAAGGCGGGCCGGGACATGATGGTGCGCCGCGCCTCGTGCAACTTGGCGCGCAGCACCTCGACCTGGTAGCCGAGGTCCTCGGCGTGCTGGATCGCCTTTTCCCGCTCGGTCTTCAGCCGCTTCATCTCGGCCTCGAACCGAGAGAGGTGGTCGACGTCAGCCGCCGGCTCTCGCTCCTGGCTCTCGTAGCCCCGCACTGCGCGGTCCCATCCGTCCCCTGGTCGCAAATCTTCCCGAACGAGCTCCGTCCGTCCAACGGACGGGGCCCCCGGGGAATGGTGTCAGATCAACGGCGGAGCATGCGCTTCTGCCCCGGCGTTCGCCCCCCGAAACACGACCCCGGCGGTCCCGCCACCACAGACGACAGGACCGGGTCACCCTGGACTGAGCGGCGACCGCACTCAACCCTACCGGCCCATATGTACGAGAGTCAGTGCTCAGGTGACTCAACGGCCGCCGAAGTGACCAGTTCTGTCAGTACGCCATGGCAGTCCTTGGGGTGCAGGAAGGTGATCCGGGACCCCATGGAACCGCGCCGGGGCTCGTCGTACAGAACGCGTACGCCCTTGTCCCGGATGTCCGCGGCGTCCGCGTCCACGTCCGCCGTACCGAACGCGATGTGGTGGACGCCCTCGCCGTTCTTGGCGAGCCACTTCCCGACCGCGGAGTCCTCCCGGGTCGGCTCCAGGAGCTGGAGGTACGAGGCCCCGCCGTCCGACGTATCGTTGATCTTGAGCATGGCCTCACGCACGCCCTGCTCCTCGTTGACCTCGGTGTGGAACACCTCGAAGCCATAGGTGGCACGGTAGAACTCGACGGTCGTGTCGAGGTCGCGGCAGGCGATTCCGATGTGGTCGATTCGCGTCAGCATGAATTCAGTGCAGCGCTCCGGAGGTGGTTACGCAACGTGCGCGCGATCACACCGACCGCCGGGTGACGGGCGGGATACCGCTCAGTACATTCGAGTAAACCCTCGTTCACTCCTCGGCCTGTGCGGGCCGGAAAAGGGGATCGCAGCTCATGTCTTCCGGAATCTCTGAAACCGCTGGAACGAACGGCACGACCTCCGTCATCGTCGCGGGTGCCCGCACCCCGATGGGGCGGCTCCTCGGCTCGCTGAAGTCCTTCTCCGGGGCCGACCTCGGCGGCTTCGCGATCAAGGCCGCCCTCGACCGCGCGGGGATCGGCGGCGACCAGGTCCAGTACGTGATCATGGGCCAGGTGCTCCAGGCCGGTGCCGGGCAGATCCCGGCCCGCCAGGCCGCCGTCAAGGCCGGCATCCCCATGAACGTCCCGGCGCTCACGATCAACAAGGTCTGCCTCTCCGGTCTCGACGCCATCGCCCTCGCCGACCAGCTCATTCGCGCCGGTGAATTCGACGTGGTCGTGGCCGGCGGCCAGGAGTCCATGACCAACGCGCCGCACCTGCTGCCGAAGTCCCGCGAGGGCTACAAGTACGGCGCGGTCCAGATGATCGACGCCATGGCGTACGACGGTCTGACCGACTCCTTCGAGGGCGTCGCCATGGGCGAGTCCACCGAGAAGCACAACACCCGCCTCGGCATCGAGCGCGGCGTCCAGGACGAGATCGCCGCCCTCTCCCACCAGCGCGCCGCCGCTGCCCAGAAGAACGGCGTCTACGAGGCCGAGATCACCCCGGTCGAGATCCCGCAGCGCAAGGGTGACCCGGTGCTGTTCAGCAAGGACGAGGGCATCCGCGGCGACACCACCGCCGAGTCGCTCGGCAAGCTGCGCCCGGCCTTCTCGAAGGACGGCACGATCACCGCGGGCTCCGCCTCGCAGATCTCCGACGGCGCCGCGGCCGTGGTCGTCATGAGCAAGGCCAAGGCCCAGGAGCTCGGCCTGGAGTGGATCGCGGAGATCGGCGCCCACGGCAACGTCGCGGGCCCGGACAACTCTTTGCAGTCGCAGCCGTCCAACGCCGTCCGGCACGCCCTGAAGAAGGAGGGCCTGGAGGTCGAGGACCTCGACCTGATCGAGATCAACGAGGCATTCGCGGCCGTCGCCGTGCAGTCAATGAAGGACCTCGGCGTCTCCACCGAAAAGGTGAACGTCAACGGCGGTGCCATTGCCCTCGGCCACCCCATCGGCATGTCCGGCGCCCGGCTCGTGCTGCACCTGGCGCTGGAACTGAAGCGGCGCGGCGGTGGGGTCGGCGCGGCGGCGCTGTGCGGCGGCGGCGGTCAGGGTGACGCGCTGATCGTGCGGGTACCCAAGGCCTGACCCCGGATCACCGGGTTCCGACCCGGGTTACGACATCTCACTGAACGGAGCTGTGATGCAGGACGTCTCCTCGCTGGTCGCCCAGGCCAGGGAAGGCCGGCCGCGGGCCGTGGCCCGGCTGATCTCCCTGGTGGAGGGGGCGTCCCCGCAGCTCAGGGAGGTCATGGCGGCCCTGGCGCCGCTCACGGGGAACGCGTACGTGGTCGGTCTGACCGGCTCGCCGGGCGTCGGCAAGTCCACGTCGACCTCGGCGCTGGTGACGGCGTACCGCAAGCAGGGCAAGCGGGTCGGCGTGCTCGCCGTCGACCCGTCCTCCCCCTTCTCCGGCGGCGCCCTGCTCGGCGACCGCGTCCGGATGTCGGAGCACGCGTCCGACCCGGGCGTCTACATCCGCTCGATGGCGACCCGCGGCCACCTCGGCGGTCTCGCCTGGGCGGCCCCACAGGCGATCCGCGTCCTCGACGCGGCGGGCTGCGACGTGATCCTGGTCGAGACGGTGGGCGTGGGCCAGTCGGAGGTCGAGATCGCCTCCCAGGCCGACACCTCCGTCGTCCTCCTCGCCCCGGGCATGGGCGACGGCATCCAGGCGGCCAAGGCCGGAATCCTGGAGATCGGCGACGTCTACGTCGTCAACAAGGCCGACCGCGACGGAGCGGACGCCACCGCCCGCGAGCTGAACCACATGCTGGGCCTCGGCGAGTCCCGCGGCCCCGGCGACTGGCGCCCGCCCATCGTCAAGACGGTCGCCGCGCGCGGCGAGGGCGTCGACGAGGTCGTCGAGGCCCTGGAGAAGCACCGCGCGTGGATGGAGGAACGGGACGTCCTGGCCGAACGCCGCCGCACCCGCGCCGCCCGCGAGGTCGAGACGATCGCCGTCACCACCCTGCGCGAACGCATCGGCGACCTGCACGGCGACCGCCGCCTGGGCGCGCTGGCGGAACGCATCGTGGCGGGCGAGCTGGACCCGTACCGCGCGGCCGACGAACTGGTGGCCGGGTTGACGAGCGGCTGACGCCGAAGCGCCGAAGCGCCGAAGCGCCGAAGCGCCGAAGCGCCGAAGCGCCGAAGCGCCGAAACAGAAAAGACCGGTGCGGCCGCAGCGCCGCGCCGGTATGTTGACCCGCATGTTCCTCCTCTTGGCCTAGGGCCCGCCCCGCACGCGACCGCCGCATCCGGCCGTCGCGTGCTTCGGCGTCCCCTCGTTGCCTTCCTCTGAGGAACCTTCCGTGTCCACGCATGCTCCGCGGCCCTCGTATGCCGCCGTCCTCCGCGTCCCCCATGCCCGCCGTACCTTCGCCGCCGCTCTTGTCGGCCGACTGTCGTACGGCACGGTCTCCCTCGCCCTGATGCTCTCGCTGACCCGGTCCACCGGGTCGTACGCCGTGGCCGGCACGGTACTGGCGATCTTCGGCGCCACGGGCGTCTTCCTTTCCCCCTACCGCGCGGCCCTGGTCGACCGGCACGGCCCGCGCCGAGCCCTGCTCCCCATGGCCCTGCTCTACGCCGCCCTGCTCTGCACGCTGGCGGCGGTCTGCCGGCAGCCGGGCACGCCCGCGGCCGTCCTCGCGGCGACCGCCGCGTTCGCGGGCGCCTGCACGCCCCCGCTCGGGCCCACGATGCGCGCGGTGTGGGCCGAACTGCTGCCCGACCGGGCCATGCTGCAGCGCGCCTACAGCCTGGACGGCGTCGCCGAGGAACTGCTCTTCGTCTCGGGCCCGCTCCTGGTCGGCGTGGTGATCGGGGTCGCCCCGCCGACCGTCGGCGTCGTGCTCAGCGCGGTGCTGGTGGCGGTGGGCACCCTCGCCTTCGTCACGTCACCGGCGGCGGGCGTGCTGCGTCCGGCGGGGCGTGCGAAGGACGACTCCGCGCCGTCCGGCCGAGGGGGAGCGGGGCAGGGACGTGCCCTGCTGCAGCCCGTCGTCGTCGCCGCGTGCGTCGGCATCTCGCTGAGCGCCGTCGACCTTCTCGTCGTCGCCTTCGCGGCGCAGCGCGGACTCGGCGGCGGCACCGTCGCCTGGGTGCTCGCGGCGCTGTCGGCGGGCAGTGCGGTCGGCGGGCTCCTGAACGGCGCCATCACCTGGAGCTCGTCAGCCCGTGCCCGGCTGCCGTTCCTCGCGGCCGGCCTCGGTGTCTGCCTGGTCGCCGCGGGCCTCGCGTCCGGCGTCGGCACGCTCGTCGTGGCCGTCGTATGCGCCGGCCTGTTCGTGGCACCGGCACTGACGACGGCTTACCTGATCGCCGACGAGAGCGCGGCGCCCGGCTTCCGGATCCGGGCGGGAGCCTGGTGCAACACGGCCGTGAACGCCGGCGGTGCCGCCGGTGCCGCGGCGGTGGGCCTGCTGGTGGAACGGCTGCCGCTGCCGGTGTGCTTCGCGGTGTCCGGCGCGGTCGCCGTGGCGGCGGCGCTGGTGCCGGGGCGCCGCCGCGCTCGGGTCCGTCGTGCGGCCGGGACCGCTCAGTCGACGTCCGAGCCGGAGTCGTCCGAGTCGGAGCCGGAGTCGTCCGAGTCGGAGTCCGAGTGCGAGTCGTCCGAGCGGTCGGCCGTGACCTTCCCGGTCTTCAGGTCCACCCGCCAGTCCTGCTCGGCCTTGCCGGAGGACCGCGTCTCGACCTCCCAGGCCGCCTCGCCGTCGCCGTAGTGGCCGTCGTCGTCCAGCTCCACGGAGGTCACGGTGCCGTGGCCGGCCGCCGCCTTCGCGGCCTCGGCGGCGTCCACGGACGAGCCCTTCAGGGCGGCCCGCACCTCGTCGGTGTCGTCCTCGTCGTCCGTCTCCGAGCCGAGGACCTTGCCGTCGGCCGGGTCGATCCGCACGCTGTGCCAGGTGCCGTCACCGGCGAGGACGTCGACCTCCCAGGCCGCGCGCTCACCGTCGTCGTCGCCGTCCTCGTCGTCCAGTTCGGCGGAGACGGCGGTGCCCGGCGTCTTCTTCAGGGCGGAGGCGATGGCGTCGGCCGCCGTCACCTTCGCGGAGGACACGCGGGCGTCGTCGTCATCGCGGTCGCGGGAGTCGTCCCGGTCATCGGCGTCATCGGCGTCGTCGTCCCGCGTGCCGTCGTCATCCGCCCGGTCGCCCGCGTCGTCGTTCCCGTCGTCGTTCGCGTCGTCGTCCGAGGCGCGGACGTCCGCCTGACGCGTCGTACCCGGGTCGTCGTCGCCCGTGGTCGCCAGAGCCGTCGCCGTGCCGCCTCCGATCAGTGCGGCGGCGGTGACGACGGCGATCACGATGTTGCGCTTCATGCGGTTTCCTCCCGAGTCGTACAAAGTCGTTCGAGTCGATGTGATTTCGACGCCTTCACTGTCCCGGACCGACGCTGAGGCCAACCTGAAGCCGCCTGAAGGGATCTTCAGCTTGGTTTTGCGACTCTTTACGCATGCGCCTGTTGATCGTGGAGGACGAGAAGCGTCTCGCCGTGTCGCTCGCCAAGGGCCTCACCGCCGAGGGCTACGCCGTGGACGTCGTCCACGACGGCCTGGAGGGCCTGCACCGGGCCGGCGAGGGCGCGTACGACCTCGTCATCCTCGACATCATGCTGCCCGGCCTCAACGGCTACCGGGTCTGCGCCGCCCTGCGCGCCGCCGGGCACGACGTGCCGATCCTGATGCTCACCGCCAAGGACGGCGAGTACGACGAGGCGGAGGGCCTGGACACGGGCGCGGACGACTACCTCACCAAGCCCTTCTCGTACGTCGTCCTGGTCGCCCGCGTGAAGGCCCTGCTGCGGCGCCGGGCGCAGGGCGCGGGGGCCTCGCCCGTGCATGTCCACGGCGACCTGAAGGTCGACACCGCCGCCCGCCGGGTCTTCCTGGGCGAACGCGAAGTCGACCTCACCGCGAAGGAGTTCGCCGTCCTGGAGCAGCTCGTGGTGCGGCCCGGACAGGTCGTGTCCAAGGCGGAGATCCTGGAACACGTCTGGGACTTCGCCTACGACGGCGACCCCAACATCGTCGAGGTGTACGTCAGTGCCCTGCGGCGCAAGCTGCGCGCCGGTCTCATCCGCACCGTGCGCGGCGCCGGATACCGGCTGGAGGTCGAGCGATGAGCCGCCTCCTCGGGTCGGTCCGGGCCCGCGCCACGCTCGGCGCCACCCTGGTGGTCGCCGTCGCCCTCGTCGCGGCCGGCACCGCCGTCCTGCTGTCCCTGCGCTCCAACCTGCTCGGCGAGGCCGGCACCCAGGCGGAGCGCTCCGCGCGGGAGGTGGCGACCGCGCTGGCCGTCGGAACGCGGTACACCGAACTGAACCTGGACGACGACGACCGTCCGGTGCAGGTCGTCGACGAGGCGGGTACCCTCGTCGCCGCCAGCGACGACCTGGAGCGGATCACCGGCACCGGCGTCGACACGGTGCGGCCCCAGTGGGACACCGCGGACGATCCCGACGGCGCCGACGACGGCAACCCGGACGACGACGAGGACGGCGACGCCTCGCTGGAGGCCGGTGAGATCGGCGAGCCGGCCACCGCCGGCGACGGCACCGCGACCGTGGACGGTGACACGGAGGACTACCGCTTCGTCTCCGTCCCGGTGGAGACCCGGAGCGGCGACCAGCTCACCGTCTACGCCGGCGCCCCGCTCTCCGCCGAACACGGCGCCGTGAACACCGCGCTGACCGTCATGCTGATCGGCTTCCCGCTGCTGCTCGCGGTCGTCGGCTGGGTGACCTGGCTGGTCACCGGCCGCGCGCTGCGCCCCGTGGCGGGCATCCGCCGCGAGATGGCCGCGATCACCGCCAGCGAGGACCTGGCCCGCCGCGTCCCGGTGCCGGACACGCACGACGAGGTCGCCCGGCTCGCCTCGACCACCAACCGGACGCTGGCCGCCCTGGAGTCCTCGGTGGAGCGGCAGCGGCGTTTCGTCGCCGACGCCTCGCACGAGCTGCGCAGCCCGATCGCCTCGCTGCGCACCCAGCTGGAGGTGGCCGCCGCCCACCCGGAGCTGCTGGACCTCGACGGCGCCGTGGAGGACACCGTACGGCTGCAGCGGCTCGCCGCCGACCTGTTGCTGCTGGCCAGGCTGGACGCGGGGGAGCGGCCCGCCGACGCGCGTGTCGACCTCGCGGCGCTCGCGCGGGAGGAGGCCGGGGGCCGGAGCGGGGTGAGCGTGCGGGCCGGGGGCGAGGTCGCGGGCGAGCTGACGGTGGCCGGGTCGCGGGGGCAGCTCGGGCGGGTGCTGGCCAATCTGCTCGACAACGCGCAGCGGCACGCCCGCTCGGCGGTGGAGGTGTCCGTCCGGCGGGACGGCGACGCGGCCGTGGTCGCGGTGGCCGACGACGGGGAGGGCGTGCCGGCGGCCGACCGGGAGCGGATCTTCGAGCGGTTCGTACGGCTCGACGCCGCCCGCAGCCGCGACGACGGCGGGGCGGGGCTGGGGCTGGCCATCGCCCGTGACGTCGCCGTACGGCACGGCGGCACGCTCACCGTCCACGAAGCACCGGCAGGCGGCGCCCTGTTCGAGCTCCGCCTGCCGGGTGCCTAGGCCTCCGCGGCCCCGGCGGACGTGATCAGGGGCGTCCTCGCTGCCCGCGCAGGTGCTCCGCGATCGGCTTGAGCGCCTTGTCGAGCTCCGTCAGGGCCTCGGGGGCCAGCAGGTCGATGAAGTGCCTGCGGACGGACGCCACGTGGTGCGGCGCGACCTTCCGCATCGTCTCCAGACCGTGCTCGGTGAGGACGGCGTAGAGCCCGCGGCGGTCGGACTCGCAGTTCTCCCGCCGGACCAGGTCCGCGTTCTCCATGCGGGTGATCTGGTGGGAGAGGCGGCTCTTGGACTGCATCGTGGCGGTGGCCAGGTCGCTCATCCGCATTCTGTCGCCCTCCGACTCGGAGAGGTTCACCAGGATTTCGTAGTCGTTCATTGTCAGGCCGAACGGATGCAGGTCCTTCTCGAGCTGGTGCGTCAACAGCCTGTTGACCTCCAGGTGGGTGCGCCAAGCACACTGCTCCGTATCGGTCAGCCAGCGGGTGGCCGTCTCGGTCTCCATGAATGAAGTCTACCTAAAAGGTTGAAAGGTGAACTAGTGAGGGGTTTTCCGTGACGGTGACGGTGCGCACGCGTTCGATGTCACACTCCGCAGATTACCGCTCACAGCCCGAAGCGGCGCTGGAGGTCCCCCAGCTGTCCGGGAAGCCCCGGTACCCCGGACCGGCCTCCCGGCGCTCCGGACGCGCCACCGCCGGGCACCCCCGCCTGCTGCGGAGCGGCCCCCGTGGCCTGCTCCGCCATCAGCGCCTCGCTCGACTGCAGCAGCACCGTCCCCGCCCCCACGAACTCGAACTGGTGCTCCTCCCCGGAGGCCCCGCCGAGGCCCGTCATCGCACGTAGACCGCCCATCAGGCCGGTCATGTACCCGTGGTCGTAGTGATGGCACGGTGACGGGCAGTCGGCCCAGCCGACCAGGGCCTGGGGGTCGACCCGGATCGGGGGTTCCATGAACACCACCGGACCGTTTGACGCGGCCACGAACTTTCCGGTTCCGATCAGTGTCAGAAAACCCGGCACGATCGACTGCTTGAGGGCGAGACTTGGCTGAAAAGCAAGCAAGTTGCCCGAGCGAATGGTCAGGTTGCCGTCTTCCAGGTCATACGAATTCACATCGAAGGCCCGGTCGGCGAGGAGCATCTTGCCCGAGCCCTCGGCCACGACCCAGTCGCTCGCGTGCAGAGGCGAATGGAAGGACGTGCGCATCAGACGGTCCAGCCGACCGTGCCCGACTCCGTTGAACTCGATCGTCCCGTAGTAGGCGATCATCTTCCCCTTCTGCAGGAACCACTGGCTCCCCTTGAGCTCCACGCAGAAGGTGTACGCGTTGACGTTGTCGTCGGCCGGCAGCGTCGCCGGGTCGTGGTGGACCGTGCTCACAGCTTCTCCTCCGACGCCTGGACGAACACCGTGCCGCTGCCGCTGAGCTCCAGCTGGAACGCCTCGCCGGAGCCGCGCCCCACCATGTCCCGCCAGCCCATCGCCGTGGACAGCTTGTTGCGTACGTCGCCGTGGTGGGCGACGTAGGCCTGCGGATCGACGCGCACCGGGCGCTGCGGGGTGATGGGGATCTCGAAGACGCCCCCGTGGGCCATCACCGCCACCGAGCCGTGACCCTTCAGCGTCGTCGTGAACAGCCCCTGCCCGCTGACCTGTCCGCGCACCATGCCCATGGCCCCGCCCTGCGAGCCCAGGAACACCGTGCCCTGCTCCAGGGTGCCCTCGAAGGCGAGGAGGCGGTCCGCCTCGACGTACAGGGTGTCCCCGGCGAGGCCGATCACCTGCACATGGTGGCCGCCGTGCCCGAAGAGCACGGTGCCGCTGCCCTCGACGGTCATCAGCGGCGTGTCCTCGTTCGCCACCCGGCGGCCGATCATCGACATGACGCCGCCCTGGCCGCCCCGCACGTTGGGGGTGAAGGACACCTCGCCCTGATAGGCGAGCATCGCGCCGCGCTGACTGAACAGCCGCTGCCCGGGCGCGACGGTCGCCTGCACCATCTTGGAATTGATCTCCTGGAAGGCCATGGTCAGACATCCCCCGCGATCGTGTTCCGCTCGCTCGGCTGCACGTACACCAGGCCGTCGCCCTCGAAGCGGATCTGGAAGGCCTCGCCGCCGCCCTCCCCGAACAGCGTGCGGAAGGTCACACCCGACTGGAAGGACTGCCGCAGATTCCCCTGGTGCGCGACATACGCCCCCGGGTCGACCGTCAGCGGGTACTGGGCGCTGACCCGCAGCACCACCGCCGGCCCGTCCGACATGATCGCCACCTGCCCGTGCCCCTCCACGGTCGTGGTGAACAGCCCGTTGCCCTGAGAGGCCCCGCGCGTGCCCGTGAAGCTGGTGCCCGTCCGCAGCCCGGCGTCGGCCGCGAGGAAGTTGCTGGACTCGACGTACAGCGTGTCGCCCTGGAGACCCACGAGGTTGATCTCCGACGCCCGGTCCGCGAACCAGCAGGTCCCGTGCCCCTTCACCTCCATCACCGTCATCTGCTCGCCGGTGATCCGCCGGGTCACCATCCCCCGGATGCCCTCACCGCCGCCGCTCAGCTTCTTGAAGGCCATCTCTCCGTCGTACGCGACCATCGAGCCGTTCTTCGCCTTCACGGCGTCCCCGGTCATGTCGACGGCGAGTACCTTGCTGTCTTGAAGTCGGAACATCGCCACAAATGCGAAGGTAGCCCGCCGAGCGGGCCCGCCGACAGGTTCCCGCCCCCCTCGCCCGGGCGCGTCGGGGGTTTGCCACAATGGACGCGCGCTTGTGCGCACGTTCACAAACCCCCAGCTCGTCGTGATGCACGGCGACTCTCCCACCGAAGGTGACCCGTGGACCTCAAGACCGCCTCCGCCCTCCGCCGCCTCCGCCTGGTCTCCGGCCCCGAGGCGATCTCGTTCCTCCTGCTGCTGGTCTGCTCCGTGCTGAAGCGGACCACCGACTTCAACGCGGTGCCCGTGATGGGCGCGGTCCACGGCTTCCTCTTCGTCGTCTACGTGCTCTTCTGGGCGGACGCCTGGAACCGCGCCAAGTGGTCCTTCGGCACCGCCGCCTTCTACTTCGTGATGTCGGTCCTGCCGACCGGCGGCTTCTTCGCCGACCGCAGGCTCAAGCGCGAGGCCGAGAGCGCGGTCATCGCCTCCCGCGCCCGCCAGGAAGGCGTCGTCGGAGCATGATCGTCGCCTTCTCCATCACACCGCTCGGCGTCGGCGAGGACGTGGGGGAGTACGTCGCCGACGCCGTCCGGGTGGTCCGCGAGTCGGGCCTGCCGAACCGCACCGACGCGATGTTCACGTCCGTCGAGGGCGAGTGGGACGAGGTCATGGACGTCGTCCGGCGGGCCGTCGCCGCCGTCGAGGCGCGGGCGCCGCGCGTCTCCCTGGTCCTCAAGGCGGACATCCGCCCCGGCGTGACGGACGGCCTCACAGCGAAGGTCGACACGGTGGAGCGGCATCTCGCGCAGTAGCCGTGCGCGGGGGCGGTGGTATCGAAAGGCGAGACGGGGCTGACCGGCATGTGACCGGCCGGTATGGTCTGTTGCCGTGCCGAAGCCCCTCAGTCTCTCCTTCGATCCCATCGCCCGTGCCGACGAACTCTGGAAGCAGCGCTGGGGCGGCGTGCCCTCCATGTCCGCCATCACCTCGATCATGCGGGCGCACCAGATCCTGCTGGCCGAGGTCGACGCCGTGGTCAAGCCGTACGGGCTGACCTTCGCGCGCTACGAGGCGCTGGTGCTGCTCACCTTCTCCAAGTCGGGCGAGCTGCCGATGTCCAAGATCGGCGAACGCCTCATGGTGCACCCCACCTCCGTCACCAACACCGTCGACCGGCTGGTGAGATCGGGCCTGGTCGACAAGCGCCCCAACCCCAACGACGGCCGCGGCACGCTCGCCACCATCACCGACAAGGGCCGTGAGGTGGTCGAGGCGGCCACCCGCGACCTCATGGCGATGGACTTCGGCCTGGGCGCGTACGACGCCGAGGAGTGCGGCGAGATCTTCGCGATGCTCAGGCCGCTGCGGGTCGCCGCGGGGGACTTCGAAGAGGCCTAGGTGTATTGACCCGCGTGAACAACCCCGCGGGTCAATACACCTAGCGAGTCGCCGGGCCCGCCCGAAGATCGCGCGAATCGGACGGTTACGCTCGTACGCATGAAAAAGAGCGTGCTGACCCGCTACCGGGTCATGGCGTACGTCACCGGTGTGCTGCTGATCCTGCTCTGCCTCGGCATGATCGCCAAGTACCTGCTGGACATGGACGGTGCCGCCGACTTCACCCGCATCGTCAGCATCGCGCACGGCTGGCTGTACGTCGTCTACCTCGTCTTCGCCTTCGACCTGGGCGCCAAGGCGAAGTGGAAGGTCAGCAAGCAGCTGTGGGTGCTGCTGGCCGGGACCATTCCGACCGCCGCGTTCTTCGTGGAGCGCAAGGTCAGCCAGGAGCTGGACGCCAAGGTCGCCGCGACCGAGGCGCCCGCGGTCGCCAAGGCCTAGACAGCGCTGGCGGGCGCTGCCAGGTCCTGACCGGCCCCGACCGGCCCTGTCAAGCCCTCTCACCGCCGTACGGGAACCCGTACGGCGGTACCCCATCGACATTTACTTGGACGTCCTAGTAAATTCGAGGGTATGGACGCTCACGCCATAGAGGAGGGCCGCCTTCGCTGGCAGGCCCGGTACGACGCGGCGCGCAAGCGCGACGCGGACTTCACCACGCTCTCCGGCGATCCCGTGGAGCCGGTGTACGGGCCCCGGCCCGGGGACGCCTATGAGGGCTTCGAGCGGATCGGCTGGCCGGGGGAGTACCCCTTCACCCGCGGTCTGCACGCGACCGGCTACCGAGGGCGGACGTGGACCATCCGGCAGTTCGCCGGGTTCGGGAACGCCGAGCAGACCAACGAGCGCTACAAGATGATCCTCCGCAACGGCGGAGGCGGGCTCTCGGTCGCCTTCGACATGCCGACGCTGATGGGCCGCGACTCCGACGACCCCCGCTCCCTGGGCGAGGTCGGGCACTGCGGGGTGGCCATCGACTCGGCCGCCGACATGGAGGTGCTGTTCGAGGGCATCCCGCTCGGGGACGTCACGACCTCCATGACGATCAGCGGGCCCGCCGTGCCCGTGTTCTGCATGTACCTGGTCGCCGCCGAACGGCAGGGCGTGGACGCCTCCGTGCTCAACGGCACGCTCCAGACCGACATCTTCAAGGAGTACATCGCCCAGAAGGAGTGGCTCTTCCAGCCCGAGCCGCACCTGCGCCTGATCGGCGACCTGATGGAGTACTGCGCGGCCGGCATCCCCGCCTACAAGCCGCTCTCCGTCTCCGGCTACCACATCCGCGAGGCCGGGTCGACGGCCGCGCAGGAACTGGCGTACACGCTGGCGGACGGCTTCGGGTACGTGGAGCTGGGTCTGTCCCGCGGGCTGGACGTCGACGTCTTCGCGCCCGGCCTCTCCTTCTTCTTCGACGCGCACCTCGACTTCTTCGAGGAGATCGCCAAGTTCCGCGCGGCCCGGCGCATCTGGGCCCGCTGGATGCGCGACGTGTACGGCGCGAAGACCGACAAGGCGCAGTGGCTGCGCTTCCACACGCAGACCGCGGGTGTCTCGCTCACCGCCCAGCAGCCGTACAACAACGTGGTGCGTACGGCGGTGGAGGCGCTGGCGGCGGTGCTCGGCGGGACGAACTCCCTGCACACCAACGCACTGGACGAGACCCTCGCCCTGCCCAGCGAGCAGGCCGCCGAGATCGCCCTGCGCACCCAGCAGGTGCTGATGGAGGAGACCGGCGTCGCCAACGTCGCCGACCCGCTGGGCGGTTCCTGGTTCGTCGAGCAGCTGACGGACCGGATCGAGGCGGACGCGGAGAAGATCTTCGAGCAGATCAAGGAGCGGGGGCTCAGGGCCCACCCCGACGGACGGCATCCGATCGGGCCGATCACCTCCGGCATCCTGCGCGGCATCGAGGACGGCTGGTTCACCGGCGAGATCGCCGAGTCCGCCTTCCGCTACCAGCAGTCCCTGGAGAAGGACGACAAGAGGGTCGTCGGCGTCAACGTCCACACGGGTTCCGTCACCGGTGACCTGGAGATCCTGCGGGTGAGCCACGAGGTGGAGCGCGAGCAGGTGCGGGACCTGGGCGAGCGCAAGGCCGGCCGCGACGACGCGGCCGTACGCGCGGCTCTGGACGCGATGCTCGCCGCGGCCCGCTCCGGGGGCAACATGATCGAACCGATGCTGGACGCGGTGCGGGCGGAGGCGACGCTCGGGGAGATCTGTGGCGTGCTGCGGGACGAGTGGGGGGTGTACACGGAACCGGCGGGGTTCTAGGCGCACGGTGCCGGTGCGGGCGTCGCCAGGGGGATCCGCCCCCTGGCCCCCCTGCCTATGCCCACCGACCATCCGACTCGGTCGGCCGGAAGGTCACCCGCCGGACGGCTCGGTCGGCTGAGAGGCCAGCCCCCACAGCAGCACCTGCGTGAAGCCCCGCACCCACTCCCCGTCCGCCGGTTCCGCGCTGACCAGGGTGCGGTGGACCACCGCACCCGCCACCACGTCGAAGATGAGGTCCGCGGTGCGGGCGGCCTCGGCCGGGTCGGTCTCGGGGGGCAGTTCGCCGCGTGCCTGGGCGCGGGCCCGGCCCTCCAGGACCAGGCGCTTCTGGCGTTCCACGATCGACGCGCGGATGCGCTCGCGCAGCGCGTCGTCCCGCGTGGACTCGGCGACCACCGCCATCAGGCCGCTCTTTGCCTCCGGGCGGGCCAGGATCGCCGCGAACTGGAGCACCACGCCCTCGATGTCGGCGGCCAGGGAGCCGCGGTCGGGGAGCCGGAGCTCGTCGAAGAGCTCGGCGACCGCGTCGACCACCAGCTCGTTCTTGCCCGCCCAGCGGCGATAGAGCGTCGTCTTGGCAACCCCGGCCCGCGTCGCGACGTCTCCCAGGGTGAGCTTCGACCAGCCCAGATCGACCAGGGCCGCCCGCGTCGCGGCCAGGATCGCGGTGTCCGCCGCGGCGCTGCGGGGGCGCCCGGTGCGGCCGGCGGAGGTACTGCTCTGCATTCCCCGACCTTAACCGGCGGGTAACCCGCGGGTGGCCGTGAGGGAGATCACGGGGGAGGGGTGTTCCCGCGGCCCGTCGTGGCATTACGCTACGGGTCGTAGCGAAAGCGCGGGCCCCGCACGCCCGTGCCCAGCGACGACCACGGGCGCGGGTGGGGACCCGGCGCCGGCAGAACACTTCAGGGCGGGCTTTCGACCCGCTTTTCACGCACGCGCGGAGTACGGGGGAGGATAGGCCCATGCAGCCACGGAACATGTCCATGAGCGGGGTCGTCGACCTCGCCGCGGTGAAGCAGGCCCAGGAGGCCAAGGCCAAGGCGGAGCAGGCGCGCGCCGAGGCGGCCCGGCACGGTGGGACGGGGGCCGTCTCCCCGGCCGATCTCGTCATCGACGTCGACGAGGCCGGCTTCGAGAGCGATGTCCTGCAGCGGTCCACCGAGGTCCCGGTCGTCATCGACTTCTGGGCCGAGTGGTGTGAGCCCTGCAAGCAGTTGAGCCCGGTCCTCGAGCGGCTCGCCGTCGAGTACAACGGCCGTTTCCTCCTCGCCAAGATCGACGTCGACGCCAACCAGATGCTGATGCAGCAGTTCGGTGTCCAGGGCATCCCGGCCGTGTTCGCGGTCGTGGCCGGACAGGCGCTGCCGCTCTTCCAGGGCGCCGCCAGTGAGACGCAGATCCGCCAGACCCTGGACCAGCTGGTGCAGGTCGCCGAGGAGCGCTTCGGCCTGACCGGTATCGCCGTCGACCCCGAGGCGGAGCCGGGCGCGCAGCCCGCCGCCGCCCCCGAGCGTCCGGCCGGGCCGCACGACGCGGCCCTGGAGGCCGCCGTACAGGCGCTGGACGCGGGCGACCTGGCCGGAGCCGTCCAGGCGTACAAGAACGTGCTCGGCGAGGACCCGGGCAACACGGAGGCCAAACTGGGCCTGGCCCAGGCCGAGTTGCTCCAGCGCGTGCAGAACGCCGACCCGCAGCGGGTCCGTCAGGACGCGGCCGACAAGCCGGGCGACGCCCAGGCGCAGATCGCCGCCGCCGACCTGGATCTGGTGGGCGGTCACGTGGAGGACGCCTTCGGGCGCCTCATCGACGCGGTGCGTGTCACGGCCGGGGACGACCGGGACGCCGTACGGCTGCGGCTGCTGGAGCTGTTCGAGGTGGTCGGCGCCGACGATCCGCGGGTGGCCGTGGCGCGCAGGGCGCTGGCCCGCGCCCTGTACTAGAGGGCGGTTCGGGCTCCCTTCGCCGAGCGGTCGCCGACCGTTCGTCCGGGTGGTGCCCGTGTGAAAGAGCTGTCGACGGGACGCCAGTGCGGCCGCGCTTTGCCAAAACTTGGTAATCGCGGCCGCTGTTACTGCCAGTAAGTCGGCGGCGTCGATGTGTCGGATTCTGTCCAGCGATCAATAGTTTTGTTCCGCCCCCATGGCGCACCCAGCGTCGCCGTTCGGGGTCGGTGCGTCGTCCCGCGGTTATCCGGCCGTTACTAGTGAGTAACGAACCCCCTTGTGTCGACGGCGAGAATGCACCACGATCGGCGACGCTCGGTCCATTCCCGTACCCCGAAAGCCAGTCGGGTCGCGGGGGTTCCTGGGTCCCCACCGAGCAGAGCCGGCGGCAGTGGAGCCGGCTCTTGGGCAGGGGGGTCTTCGTCCACCCGGCGAAGCCTGTCCAGCAGGGTTGTGCGTGATGCGTGTCAGGCGCGACCAGTGGTTGTCGCTCGGGGGTGATCGCCGGTGATTCGGGCGCGTTGTACGCGCCGCCGAGTGCGGGCGCTCTCCTTCCCGAGGACGTAGCACTTCTCCCATCCCTGCCAGGCCGAGCCGCCGCTCCGGGGGCCGGCCGAGGCCAGGAGATGTACGTCCGAGAAGGAGGAAATATGGAGTCCCAGGTGCGTGGCGGGACCAGATGGAAGCGGTTCGCTGTGGTGATGGTGCCCAGCGTGGCCGCCACGGCTGCGATAGGCGTCGCGCTGGGGCAGGGTGCCCTGGCCGCGTCGTTCAGCGTCTCCGGCCAGTCGTTCAAGGTGACGGCGGACCGGCTCGACGGTACGGGCTTCTCCCAGTACGGGGCCATTGACTCGGGTTACACGCTGAAGGGCGAGAAGACGGCTCACCCCGTGGCCGTTTCGGCGTTCAAGAGCGCGAAGATCACGAACATGTGCCAGTCCGTGGTCACCCCGGACGTCCCGTTCTTGGGGTCGGTCAGTCTGTTGCTGAAGGCTGGCGGAGGCGGCACGCCGGTCAGGGCCGAGAACCTGTACATCGACGTCGAGCAGCTTGAGGCCGACGCCACGTTCCGCGGCATCGACATCGGCGTGGCCGCCAAGGACGCCAACAAGGGTCCAGGCATCAAGCAGTCCGAGGTCGCGAACAAGCAGGTGAACCCGAACGGATTCGCCCAGCAGGCCGACTCGGCCACGCTGACCGACGTGAAGCAGACGGCGTGGGCCACCACTGCCGGAACCTTCAAGCTCAGCGGACTGAAGATGTCGCTGTCCAAGGGTGTCAAGGAGTGCTACTAAGCACTCGCTGACGGGCGGGGGAGCCGGTGGCGCCCCCGCCCGTCCACTCTCCGGCCACGCCTTCACGCGCGGCCCACATCTCCACCACAGCAAAGCCGTACCAGGGAGCTGTTTTCCATGAGCGCCGAGACTCCTGTCGCAGCCGGCCAGTTCACCCGCCGGAGGCTGCAGTTCCGTGCCTGGCGAGGCGCGCGGCCGTTCTGGGCCGGCCTGTTCGTCGCGCTCGGCGGACTCCCCATCGCCTACTTCCCGTACGCGAATCTCCAGATCGGGCACCTGACGCTGGCGATGGCCACCACCGCGGGTGCCGGATCCCTGATCATCGGCGTGCTGCTGGTCGTCCTGGGCGTCAGCCTGTGGTTCCAGAAGCACGTCCGGGTCTTCGCGGGCGTGGCGGCGATCCTGCTGGCGCTGGTGTCCCTCCCCGTGTCCAACCTCGGCGGCTTCTTCATCGGCTTCCTGCTCTCGCTGATCGGCGGGGCGATGGCCGTGTCGTGGGTGCCGGGTGAGCCGCCGCGGGCCGAGCCGCCTGTGGAGGGCAAGGGAAGGGGCGACGCGCCGGAGGGCGTGGACCCCGGCACCGACGTGCCCGGCACCGACGTGCCCGGCACCACCGTGCCCGGAACTCCGGTGCCCGACGCCTCGATTCCGCAGCCGCGGGACCGGGTGGAAGAGCCGAATGACCTGTCAGGAACGAGCCCGGCCAACGGGGCGAACGGGAGGCACAGTGCCGGCTGACGAGGTGACCCGCGGGACTGACGTGGAGTCGTCCCGTGTGAGAACCGGGCCGCGCCACGCGGCACCCAAGAAGCCGTTGTTCACCAGGTTCCACATGCCGGCCGGGAAGGCGATAGCCCTGGCGGCGATGCCCACGGCCGTCCTCATGGGGATGGGGTTCACGCCGACGCTGGCCCTCGCCGACGGCAACGACTCGGCGAAGCCGACCTCCAACAGCCTGACGGCCGACGAGTACAAGGACTGCGTGGCGGCCCTGGAGGACGCCGAGAAGGGCACGTCCGAGTCGCCCACGCCGTCGCCCTCGGCGACCGACGGGGCCGACGGGGCCGACGAGGACAAGGCCGACGAGACGGAGCCCAGCCCCTCGGACTCCGGCAAGGACGACTCCGGCAAGGACACGGACGCGGGTGAGTCCTCTTCGTCGGATTCAGGTTCCGACGACAAGGGCGACACGGCAGACACCGGCGACAAGGGCGGCACTGGCGGTACGGGCGACAAGACCGACCCCGCCCCGAGCCCCTCCGCGTCCCAGGAGTCGCAGAGCAAGGAGCCGCAGGGCGAGGAGGCGGCCGGCGCGGGCGCCGCGGAGCCCTCCCCGTCCGAGTCCGGCGGTGGTGTGCTGGAGGGCATCGGCGACGCCATCGAGGGCATCTTCACCGGCGGCGAGAAGGCCGAGGAGAGCCCGAGCCCCACGCCGACCCCCTCGGCGTCGGACGGCGCCGGCGACGACGCGTCCGACCCCGCGAAGGACACCACGGGCAAGGACACGGGCGAGGACACGGGCAAGGCCGCCGACAAGGCCGCCGACACGGCGAAGGACGCCGTCGAGGACACGACCGACGCGGCGTCCGGGGCGGCCGAGGACACCGAGGAGTCGGTGGACGAGGCGGCCGAGGAGGCGAAGGAGGCGGCCGGTGAGGCCACCGCCTCGCCCAGCCCCACCCCCACCCCGAGCGCCTCCGAGAGCGCCGGCACGGACGTGGACGACTGCCCGGTCGCCACGGACGAGGAGGGCGGCGTCGACAACGCGGTGCCGCTGCCCGACGACCCCTGGCAGCTCAACGCCAGCTCGCTGCTGCTGAAGGGCGCCTCCTACAAGGGCGTCGTCGAGGTGAAGACGGCCAACGGCACCACCAAGAAGGTGCTGAAGTACGTCATATCCAACGGCACCGACATCGGCGACCTGCACCAGACGGTGAAGGACGAGCAGGCCGGCAAGACGTACCACGTGCAGGCGGCCGAGGGCTCCACGTCCACGATCCGCGACGGCGACACGGTGATGTACACCGAGAGCATCTCGGGCAACCTGCTCGGGCTGATCCCGATCACCTTCGACCCGGAGCACCCGCCGCCCCTGGACATCCCGCTCATCTACTTCACGAAGGTGACGGTCGTCCAGGCCGGTCAGTTCGGCGGCACGCTCCACATCCCGGGGCTGCACCAGTACACGACCTGACCGAACGCGCCCACGGACCCGTTCGGGAGCCGCGACAAGCGCCGAGGGCGCCCCCTGCGCGCAGGGGGCGCCCTCAGCGCCGTACGGAAGCCGGCGGCAGCCGGCGGCAGCCGGGTGCGGGACCGGCAGCCGGGTGCGGGACCGTCAGGCGCGGCGGGTCTCGCCCAGGTGGTGCACGCGGACCATGTTGGTGGTGCCCGGTACGCCGGGGGGCGAACCGGCGGTGATCACGACGACGTCGCCGTCGTTGAACCGGCCGAGGCGGACCGTCTCCTGGTCCACCAGGTCGACCATCTCGTCGGTGCTGTTCACGAACGGCACCACGTGCGGCTCCACGCCCCAGCTGAGCGCCAGCTGGTTGCGGGTGGACTCGTCGGTGGTGAAGGCGAGGATCGGCTGGGCCGCGCGGTAGCGGGACAGCCGGCGGGCGGTGTCACCGGACTGGGTGAAGGCCACCAGGCCCTTGCCGCCCAGGAAGTCGGCGATCTCGGCGGCGGCACGGGCCACCGAACCGCCCTGCGTGCGCGGCTTCTTGCCCGGGACCAGCGGCTGCAGACCCTTGGACAGCAGCTCCTGCTCGGCGGCGGTGACGATCTTCGACATCGTCTTGACCGTCTCGATCGGGTACGCGCCCACCGACGACTCCGCCGACAGCATGACCGCGTCCGCGCCGTCCAGGATCGCGTTGGCCACGTCGGAGGCCTCGGCGCGGGTCGGGCGCGAGTTGGTGATCATAGACTCCATCATCTGGGTCGCCACGATCACCGGCTTGGCGTTGCGCCGGCACAGTTCGATCAGGCGCTTCTGCACCATGGGGACCTTCTCGAGCGGGTACTCGACGGCCAGGTCGCCACGGGCGACCATGACGGCGTCGAAGGCCGCAACGACGCCCTCCATGTTCTCCACCGCCTGCGGCTTCTCCACCTTGGCGATGACGGGGACCCGGCGGCCCTCCTCGTCCATCACGCGGTGCACGTCGGCGACGTCCTTGGCGTCCCGGACGAAGGAGAGGGCGACCAGGTCGCAGCCCATCCGCAGCGCGAACCGGAGGTCGTCGATGTCCTTCTCGCTCAGCGCGGGCACGTTCACGGCCGCGCCGGGCAGGTTGATGCCCTTGTGGTCCGAGATGACGCCGCCCTCGATGACGATCGTCTTCACCCGGGGGCCCACGACCTCGGTGACCTTCAGCTCGACGTTGCCGTCGTTGATGAGCACCTGGTCGCCCTTGGTGACGTCACCGGGCAGGCCCTTGTACGTCGTGCCGCAGATCGTCCGGTCACCCGGTACGTCCTCGGTGGTGATGGTGAACTCGTCACCGCGCACCAGCTCGACGGGACCCTCCGCGAAGGTCTCCAGGCGGATCTTCGGGCCCTGCAGGTCGGCGAGGACGCCGATGGCGCTGCCGGTCTCCTTGGCGGCGGCCCGGACACGGTCGTAACGCCCCTGGTGCTCCGCATGGGTGCCATGGCTGAAGTTGAAGCGGGCCACGTTCATGCCGGCCTCGATCAGCGACACGAGCTGCTCGTGGGAGTCGACCGCGGGGCCGAGAGTACAGACGATTTTCGAACGGCGCATGGGGCGATCCTATCGGTTTGTTTCGCTGCGGAATATTCCGTCTGGCGGAAGATACAAATGGGCGCCTCGGTGCTCACAAGAGAATTATTCAGCCGTCCTCGGGTGCCCTCACCCCCTCACCTTTCCTTTTCGACCAGAGCGTAGGTCTGTGTCGCGATCTCCATTTCCTCGTCGGTCGGCACCACGGCCACCGCCACCCGCGCGCCCGCGGGCGAGACCAGCCGCGCCCCGTCCCCGCGTACGGCGTTCAGCTCGCCGTCGACCGCCAGGCCGAGCCCCTCCAGGCCCGCCACGGCGGCCTCCCGCACCGGCGCCGCGTTCTCCCCGACCCCGGCCGTGAAGACCACGGCGTCCACCCGTCCGAGAACGGCGTAATAGGCGCCGATGTACTTCTTCAGCCGGTGAATGTAGATGTCGAAGGCCAACCGCGCCCGTTCGTCGCCGGCGTCCACACGGCGGCGGATCTCCCGCATGTCGTTGTCGCCGCACAGACCGATCAGACCGCTCCTCTTGTTGAGAAGAGTGTCGATCTCGTCGGCGGACATTCCACCAACACGCATCAAATGGAAGATGACGGCCGGATCCATGTCACCCGAGCGCGTACCCATCACGAGCCCCTCCAAGGGCGTCAGTCCCATGGAGGTGTCCACGCAGCGACCGCCCCGCACCGCCGAGGCGGACGCCCCGTTGCCCAGGTGCAGCACGATGACGTTCACGTCCTCGGGCGCCCGGCCCAGCAGCCTCGCGGTCTCCCGCGAGACGTACGCGTGCGAGGTGCCGTGGAAGCCGTAGCGCCGGATGCGGTGCGCGTCGGCGGTCTCGACGTCGATCGCGTAGCGGGCCGCGGACTCCGGCATGGTCGTGTGGAAGGCGGTGTCGAAGACGGCGACCTGCGGCAGGTCCGGGCGCAGCGCCCGCGCGGTGCGGATGCCGGTGAGGTTGGCCGGGTTGTGCAGCGGGGCGACCGGGATCAGCCGCTCGATCTCGGCGAGCACGGCGTCGTCCACGACGGTCGGCTCGGTGAAGTGCTTCCCGCCGTGCACCACCCGGTGCCCTATCGCGGCCAGCTCGGGCGAGTCCAGGCCGAGGCCGTCCTTGGCCAGCTCGGCCGCCACGGCCTTCAGCGCCGCGTCGTGGTCGGGGACGGACCCGTTCCACTCACGGCTCTCACCGCCCGCCGGGGTGTGCTTGAGCCGTGAGGTCTCCTCACCGATCCGCTCGACGAGGCCGACCGCCAGCCGGTCGCTGCCGCGCATGTCGAGCAGCTGGTACTTCACCGACGACGAGCCGGAGTTGAGGACGAGGACACGCGTGGAACTCACTGGTCGGAAGCCTTCTCGGTGGGGGACTGCTGGGCCTGGATCGCCGTGATGGCGACGGTGTTGACGATGTCCTGGACGAGCGCGCCCCGGGACAGGTCGTTGACCGGCTTGCGCAGACCCTGGAGCACCGGGCCCACCGCGATGGCGCCGGCCGAGCGCTGCACGGCCTTGTACGTGTTGTTGCCGGTGTTCAGGTCCGGGAAGATCAGCACGCTGGCCTGCCCGGCGACCTCGGAACCGGGCAGCTTCGTCGCGGCCACCGACGGCTCGACGGCGGCGTCGTACTGGATGGGCCCCTCGATCCTGAGGTCCGGGCGGCGCGAGCGGACCAGCTCCGTCGCCTCGCGCACCTTGTCGACGTCCGCGCCGGAACCGGACGTGCCCGTCGAGTACGACAGCATCGCGATCCGCGGATCCACCCCGAACCGCGCAGCCGTGGACGCCGACTGGGTCGCGATGTCGGCGAGTTGCTCGGCGTTCGGGTCGGGGTTGACCGCGCAGTCGCCGTAGACCAGTACCTTGTCGGCCAGGCACATGAAGAAGACGGACGAGACGATGGACGCCTCCGGCTTGGTCTTGATGATCTCGAAGGCCGGCCGGATCGTCGCCGCCGTCGAGTGCACCGACCCCGACACCATGCCGTCGGCGAGACCCTCCTGCACCATCAGCGTGCCGAAGTAGTTCACGTCGGAGACCACGTCGTACGCCAGCTCCACGGTGACGCCCTTGTGGGCGCGCAGGGCGGCGTACTTCTCGGCGAAGGAGTCGCGCAGCTCGGAGACCGCCGGGTCGATCAGCTGCGCGTTCTCCAGATCGATGCCCAGGTCGGCGGCCTTCTTGCGGATCTGCTCGACGGGGCCCAGCAGCGTCAGCTCGCACACGCCCCGGCGCAGCAGCACCTCCGCCGCGTGCAGCACCCGCTCCTCGGTGCCCTCCGGGAGGACGACCCTGCGCAGGTCGGAACGGGCCTGCTCCAGCAGCGTGTGCTCGAACATCATCGGCGTGACGCGGTCGCTGCTCGGGGCGGAGACCCGCTTGCTGAGGTCGGCGGTGTCGACGTACCGCTCGAAGAGGCCGAGGGCGGTCTCCGCCTTGCGCGGGGTGGCCGCGTTGAGCTTGCCCTCCAGGGAGAACAGCTGCTCGGCGGTGGGGAAGCTGTTGCCGGTCACCGAGAGCACCGGCGTGCCGGGGGCCAGGCGGGCGGCGAGGGTGAGGATGCCGTCGCCGGGCACCTCGTTCAGGGTCAGCAGGACGCCGGCTATCGGCGGGGTGCCGGCGCTGTGCGCGGCCAGCGTGCCGATCACCAGGTCGGCGCGGTCGCCCGGGGTGATGACCAGGCAGCCCGGGGTCAGGGCGCTGAGCAGGTTGGGCAGCATGGCCCCGCCGAAGACGAAGTCCAGCGCGTCGCGGGCGAGCCCCGAGTCGTCGCCAAGGACCACCCTCGCGCCGAGGGCGTGCGCGATCTGCGAGACGGTCGGCGCGGACAGTGCGGGCTCGTCGGGCACGACCCAGCACGGCACCGGCAGCCGGTTCGCGAGCCGCTCGGCGATCTGGTCCCGGTCCTCGCGGGCCACCCGGTTGGTCACCATGGCCAGGACGTCGCAGCCCAGCCCGTCGTAGGCGCGGAAGGCGTTGACGGTCTCGGCCAGTACGGACTCCGCGGTCTGCTTGCGGCCGCCCACCACCGGCAGTACCGAGGCGCCGAACTCGTTGGCGAGCCGCGCGTTCAGCGACAGCTCGTCCGGGAACTGGGTGTCGGCGAAGTCGGTGCCGAGGACGAGGACCACGTCGTAGTCCCGGGCCACCAGATGGAACCGGTCGACCAGCGCGGACACCAGTTCGTCCGTGCCCTGCTCGGCCTGGAGGGCGGACGCCTCCTGGTAGTCCATGCCGTACACGGTCGCCGGGTCCTGCGCGAGCCGGTAGCGGGCGCGCAGCAGCTCGAAGAGCCGGTCGGGCCCGTCGTGGACCAGGGGACGGAAGACGCCGACCCGGTCGACCTGCCGGGTCAGGAGCTCCAGGACCCCCAGTTCGACGACCTGGCGGCCGTCGCCGCGGTCGATACCGGTCACGTACACGCTGCGCGTCACGCGTGCTCTCCGTTTCGTCTGGTGGTTTCGTCCGGCGGCGGCTGTCCCGTGCACACGAAATCGCCCACCGGGGTGAGCAGAACCCTCTTGACAATACCTCCGGCGGTGGCTAAGGCGCCCGTCAGTGTCCGTCGGCGCCCGCCGGTGCCCGGCAGGGCTCGTCAGTGCCCGCCGGGGGTCCGGCCGTGAAACAATTGGATCGGTCACCGGTGTCAACAGCGAGCAGGAGACACAGCACGATGCGTATCGGAGTTCTCACCGCAGGCGGCGACTGCCCCGGCCTGAACGCAGTGATCCGGTCGGTCGTGCACCGAGCGGTCGACAACTACGGCGACGAGGTCATCGGCTTCGAGGACGGCTACGCGGGCCTGCTGGACGGCCGCTACCGCACCCTCGACCTGAACGCGGTCAGCGGCATCCTGGCCCGCGGCGGCACCATCCTCGGCTCCTCCCGGCTGGAACGCGACCGGCTCCGCGAGGCCTGCGAGAACGCCGGCGACATGATCCAGAGCTTCGGCATCGACGCGCTCATTCCGATCGGCGGCGAGGGCACGCTGACGGCCGCCCGGATGCTGTCGGACGCCGGCCTGCCGGTGGTCGGCGTGCCGAAGACCATCGACAACGACATCTCCTCCACCGACCGCACCTTCGGCTTCGACACGGCGGTCGGCGTGGCCACCGAGGCGATGGACCGCCTCAAGACCACCGCCGAGTCCCACCAGCGAGTGATGGTGGTCGAGGTCATGGGCCGGCACGCCGGCTGGATCGCTCTGGAGTCCGGCATGGCCGCCGGCGCCCACGGCATCTGCCTGCCCGAGCGCCCCTTCGACCCCGCCGATTTGTTCAAGATGGTCGAGGAGCGGTTCTCCCGCGGCAAGAAGTTCGCCGTCGTCTGCGTCGCCGAGGGCGCCCACCCCGCCGAGGGCTCCATGGACTACGGCAAGGGCGCGATCGACAAGTTCGGCCATGAGCGCTTCCAGGGCATCGGCACCGCGCTCGCGTACGAGCTGGAGCGCAGGCTCGGCAAGGAGGCCAAGCCGGTCATCCTCGGCCACGTCCAGCGCGGCGGCGTGCCCACCGCGTACGACAGGGTGCTCGCCACCCGCTTCGGCTGGCACGCGGTGGAGGCCGCGCACCGGGGCGACTTCGGCCGGATGACGGCGCTGCGCGGCACGGACGTCGTCATGGTGCCGCTGGCGGAGGCCGTGACCGAGCTGAAGACGGTGCCGAAGGACCGGATGGACGAGGCGGAGTCGGTCTTCTGAGACCGTGTTCCGTGTGGTGAGCGGACGGCCGTAGGGAAGATCTCAATCATGGCCACGGCCGGCGGGCGCTTGTTGTATGAGTATGCATACTCATGCGGAGCGCGCGGCACCGGCCGGAGACTGCGTCCATGACATGGATCTCCGCTTCCATCAGCCCGCTTGCCCGCCCCCGGCGTGCCCTAGCGGCAACCACCCTCGCTGCGCTGGCACTTGCCGGCTGCGGGAGCGAGAGCCCGAGTGACGGTGGGTCTCCGGGCAAGCCGGGTAGCAGCGTCGGCGCCAAGGAGAGTGCCACACCGTCGGGTCCCGAGCAGGCGGGGTTCACGGCGATGCTCGACAAGGTTGCGCAGCCGTGTTCTTTGACGGGCGGGACGGCGACCGAGAGTGAGACCGGGCCGGGCCCGACCGACAGGAGGCCGACCGGCCCGGCGGAGAAGGGGCAGGAGAGCCTCGCCCCCGGCGAGACCCCTCCGGCCGAACCGATCGAGCCCGGCGCCCCCACGGGTCCCGCGGCGGAGTTGAACGACCGTGACTGGTGCGCGAGCGTCCAGCATGAACAGCGCATTGTGCAGGCGCTGCAGACGGTTCCGGAGCCCAGCCCCGCCAAGGTCAGGAAGACCCTGAACGACCTCGGTTACATCGACGAACGCATCCACGGCCTCAAGCAGGACGGCAAGATCACGCGCTTCTACCTGGACCTGCGCGAGAAGGGCGGCCGCCTCTGCGAGGAAGGCTTGGCGGCGGGTGAGGAAACGGACATCTTCGCGTGTGTCGCCCCCGCTGCTGGACCTTTCACTGTTGCGATTCCAGGTGACAGTGACTCGGCTTCGGGCCGGGCATGACGTACCCCGGCTCAGTGATCCAACCAGCGCACTGCCGTCCCCTCACGGGTGCTTTTCGACCGCCGTCCAGAAGTGCTCCACGATCCGGTCGAGGAAGTCGCGGCCCGCCTCGTGGGAGTCGCCGCTGCCGCCGCCCCAACTGAGGGTGGCGGTCATGTGCCCCTGGTAGTCCTGGTGGAGCACCTGGAGGACGTTCTCCAGTACCCGCCGGTCCAGCGGTGCCACCTTGGCGACCGGGCGCACGTAGCCCTGCCAGCGGGTCGTCACGGCGCTCGTCAGCAGTTCGGCGAGCTTCTCCTCGCGCCCCGTGACGGTCACGAAGTCGGGCAGGTCGAGGCCGAGCACGTCGGCGAGCGCGGCCGACTGGCGGTCGTTGCCGCGCCAGTCGTCCGTCTCCTCCATCCGCAGGTACGCCTGGAGCGCGACCCCGACGGCACGGGCCACGTCCTCCGGCGCCAGGGAACGGGCGATGCGGTGCTCGCGCAGGGTCTGCGGCCGTCCGATCAGATCACCGGGCGAGCACCACAGCACCCCCGCGAGCGCGGTCAGCTCGGGGTTGTGGGGGGAGGCGACGCCCCGCTCCCAGGCGATGACGAGATCCGGGGTGACGTACGGCAGGCCGTACGAGACCCGCATGCCGTGGGCGACGTGCTCGGGCCCCATGTTGAGGGCGGCACGGAGCCGGCGGGCGGCGAGGGCGTTGAACGGGGGACCCGACTGGTTCGGGTGAGGTGAGGGTCGGCGCACGGGCCACACCGTAGGGGTCCGGTGCGGCGCTGACTACGGGCTGTTCAGCCAGCGATACGGATTGTACGAACCTACGGGCGTGTGACGGGCATTCAGCCGACATATTGCGGGCGCAAGTGGACGCCGCCCCGCTCACCCCTTCACCGCCCCGCCCAGCGCGAACCCCCCGCCCAGCCGCCGGGAGATCAGCACGTACAGCAGGATCACCGGCGTCGAGTAGACGATCGAGAACGCCGCCAGCTGCCCGTACGCCACCATGCCCCGGTTGCCGAAGAAGTCGTTGATGCTGACCGACGCGGGCATCTGGTCCGGGGTGAGCAGCAGCATGAAGGGGACGAAGAAGTTCCCCCACATCATCACGAACGAGAACACCGTCACGACCGCCACCCCCGGCCCCATCAGCGGCAGCACGATCCGCAGCAGTGACTGGAACGACGACGCCCCGTCCGTCCAGGCGGCCTCCTCCAGCTCCTTGGGCACGCCGTCCATAAAGTTCTTCATCAGCCAGATCGCGAAGGGCAGCTGGGAGGCGGCGAAGAAGAAGATCGTCCCCTGCATGGTGTCGATCATGTTCACCCGCACGAAGAGGGCGTAGACCGGCACCATGATCGCGGTGATCGGCAGGCTGGTCGCGAACAGGATGGTCAGCAGGAACGGCCGGTTCAGCCGGGACCGGAAACGGGAGAGCGGATACGCCGCGAGCGCCGCGCACACCACCGTCAGCAGGGTGGCGCCGCCGCACAGGATCAGGCTGTTGAGCAGCGGGGTGAAGGTGATCTCCGGCGTGAGGATCGCGTCGAAGTTCTCCAGCGTCAGTCCGTCGGGGACCTTCACCCTGAGGTTCGCGCGCGGGTCCAGGGCGGACAGCACCACCCAGGCCAGCGGCAGCACGAACGCGGCGGCGGCCACCAGCAGCCCGGCGTCGGCGGCCAGCCGGCGCCGGTTGCGCCGGGAGGCGGGGGCGCGGCGGGACGCGAAGGCGGATGCCATGTCAGACCTCCGTTCGCAGCAGGCGCAGGTACACGACCGAGAACAGCGAGCCGATCAGCAACAGCAGCAGGGCCACCGCCGTGCCATAGCCGATCAGGCTGTTCTGGAAGGCCTGCTCGTACATGAACAGCGGCAGTGTCTGGCTCTTGCCGCTCGGACCGCCCCGCGTCATCACCCAGATCAGGCCGAAGACCGACAGGGTCTGCAGGGTGTTCAGCATCAGGTTGGTGCCGATGGAGCGCCGGATCATCGGCAGCGTGATGTGCCACATCCGGCGCCAGCCGCTCGCGCCGTCCACCTCGGCTGCCTCGGTGACCTCTTTCGGGATCTCGTTCAGGGCGGCCGAGTACACCAGCATCGAGAACGCCGTGCCCCGCCACACGTTGGCGAAGGACACCGCCAGGATCGGCAGCGTGAACAGCCAGTTCTGGGACGGCAGATGGAGCCAGTCCAGGATGGCGTTGAGGGTGCCCTCGCGGCGGAAGAAGGCGTAGAGCAGGAAGCCCGCCACCACCTCCGGCAGCACCCACGCCGTGACGACGATGCCGCCGGTGAGCGTACGGACCGGCTTCGAGGCCCGCTGCATCAGCGAGGCCAGCGCGAGCCCCAGGGTGTTCTGCCCGATCAGCGACGACAGCACCGTGAACACCAGGGTCAGCCACACGGCGTTGAGGAACGCCTCGTCCTGGAACGCGCGGGTGAAGTTCTCGAAGCCGACGAAGGACGACTCGGCCTGCCCGGTGAGCTGGAGGTCGGTGAAGGCGATGACGACGCAGTACGCGATCGGGCCGGCGAGGAAGAGCAGCAGCAGGACGACGGCGGGGGAGACGGGCAGGGCGCGGAAGAGGGCGCGGCGAGTGGTGGCGGACCTCGCGCGACGGGCCGGGTCCGGGCCGGGCGGACCGGGCGGCACTTTGAGGACTTCCGGCCCCGGCCCCGGTCCCGGTCCCGGTCCCGGTCCCGGCCCCGGATCCGCGTGCTGCGGCGTGGCCGCCATCACTTGCGGACCACCTGGTTGTCGGTGGCCTCCTTGAGCGCCTCGTCGTAGCCGCGCGCCGCCTCCTCGACCGACTTGTCGCCGGTCGTCACGCCCTCCATGGCCTCCTGGATGGCGACGGAGACCTTCGGGTACGCCGGGTAGGCGGGCCGGTAGTGCGTGCTCTCGACGAGGTCGGTGAAGAACTTGATGCCGGGCTGGGCGTCGACGTACGCGGGATCGTTCGCGACGTCCTCGCGGACCGCGATGCCGGAGTTGGCGATGTACCACTTCTGGGCGTTGGCCTTGGTCTGCATCGTCTTGATGAACTCGAAGGCCAGGTCCGGGTTGCCTGCCTTGGCCGGGATCGACCACGTCCAGCCGCCGGACATGCTCACCTTGCCGGGAGCCTGCCCGTTCTGCGTGGGCATGGCCGCCAGCCCCAGCTCCTTCGACCACTCGGGCCACTCGTGCCCGCTGCCCTCCAGCCAGTCCTGCGGCAGCCAGGAGCCGTCGAGAGCGATGCCGAGCTTGCCCTGCGGCAGCAGCTCACCGCGGATCTTCGTGGAGAAGTTGGGGTCGAGCGCGTCGGAGACCTCCGGACCGAGCTTCTCCTTGTACACGGTCTCGACGAAGGCGAGTGAGTCCTTGAACCCCTGCCCCGCAGTGATCCATTTCTTGCTGCCCTTGTCGTACAACGGGTCGGCACCGCCGTCACCCGTGCCGTACAGCAGCATCTCGAAGCCCTGCATGGTGGCCATCTCACCGGCGGGCTTGCCCGTGTAGACGTTGATCGGCGTGATGCCCGGCACCTTCTCCTTGATGGTGCGGGCGGCGTCCAGGACCTCGTCCCAGGTCTTCGGCTGCCAGTCGGCGGGCAGGCCCGCCTTGGCGAACACGTCCTTGCTGAACCACAGGCCCCGGGTGTCCGTCCCGTCCGGTACGCCGTACGTCTTGCCGTCCTCGCCCTTGGCCGCCGCCTTCGCGGTGTCGATGAACTGGTCCCAGTCCTGCCACTTCGCCAGGTACTCGTCGAGGGGCTTCAAGTACCCGCTGGTGATGTCGGAGTTGATGAGGAAGGTGTCCTCGTAGACCAGGTCCGGCGCGGTCTTGGGGGAGCGGAGCATCTGCTGGAGCTTGGTGTAGTACTCCGAGTCCGGGGCCTTGATGGGGACGAGCTCGACCTTCTTGCCCGGGTTGGCCTTCTCGAACTGCTTCTTGATGTCGCCGAGATAGGTGTCCATCACCTTGATGGAGTTGTCCGTCGACTGCTTGAAGGAGACCTTCACCGTGTCCGGCTCACTGCCGGAGCCGCTTCCGCAGGCGGCGAGGGTGGTGGAGGCGAGCGCGGTGAGGGTGAACAGAGTGGTGAACCGGACGGTGGGACGCACGGGCACGACCTCCTACGGGCACGACGCTGTGGCCGGGACGGCTGCTCGGCGACGGTAAGAGGACTGGTCTAGTCAGGTCAATGCGTGTGCGGTGGACAACCTGTGTTCATCGGTGTTCAGCGGCCCCGCTCGGCCTCGCGGACCCACCGGTACACCAGCTCCGGCCGCCCCACCTGCCCGTAGAGCGGGCTGCGTCCCGCTCGCCCCGCGTCCACCAGATGTTCCAGGTAACGCCGGGCCGTGATCCGCGAGATGCCCACGGCCTCGGCCACCCCGGCCGCCGTGAGCCCTTCTTCGGTGCCGCGCAGTGCGCCCGTCACCCGCTCCAGTGTCGGCCCGCTCAGGCCCTTCGGCAGGGCGGCCGGGCCCGGAGCCCGCAGGGTGGCCAGTGCCCGGTCCACCTCGTCCTGGCCGCTCGCCTCGCCGGCGGCGCCCCGGAACTCGGCGTACCGCACCAGCCGGTCCCGCAGGGTGGCGAAGGTGAACGGCTTCAGCACGTACTGGACGACGCCCAGTGAGACCCCTTCCCGCACGACCGTCAGGTCCCGCGCCGACGTCACCGCTATCACGTCGGTGTGATGCCCCGCCGCCCGCAGCGAACGGGCCAGTTGCAGCCCGTGCACGTCCGGGAGGTGCAGGTCGAGCAGGAGCAGATCCACCGGCGTACGGTCCAGCACGCGCCGGGCCTCCGCTCCCGTGTGCGCCTTGCCGACGGCCGTGAACCCCGGCACCCGGCCGACGTACATCACGTGCGCGTCGGCGGCGACGGGGTCGTCCTCGACGACCAGGACACGGATGGGCTGCTCGGCGGGGCTCATACGGCGCTCCCGGACTCACGTCTGCTCGCCAGGGCGTCCGGGGGCGGCGCGTGGCCCCCGGCGTCGTCCAGCGGCAGCCGGGCCTCGAAACGGGCGCCGCCGCCCTCGGCCTCGGTCACGGTCAGGGTGCCGCCGTGCCGCTGCACCGCCTGACTGACCAGCGCCAGCCCCAGGCCACGGCCGCCCTCACCGGCCGGCTTCGTCGAGAAACCCCGCTGGAAGACCAGGTCGGCATGGGCGGGATCGACCCCGGCACCCGTGTCCGACACCCGCAGCACCAGCTCGGAGCCGTCCGCCGCCGTGCCGCCTACGGCCGTGCCACCCGCCGCCGAGCTGCCCGTCGCCGTGCCACCCGCCGCCGAGCTGCCCGTCGCCGTGCCACCCGCCGCCGAGCTGCCCGTCGCTGTGCCACCCGCCGCCGTGCCGTCCGCCGCCGAATCCGCGCCGGAGACGTCCGCGCCGGAGACGTCCTCGCCCCCGGCCGTCCGCCGTCCGCCCCTCGCCTCCGTCCGCCGTCCGCCGGTCGCCTCCGTGTACGCCGCCACCGTCACCCGCGAGGGCACCCCGCCCTGGGCCGCGTCCACCGCGTTGTCGACCAGGTTGCCCAGGATCGTCACCAGGTCCCGGGCGGGCAGGGACGGCGGCAGCAGCCCGTCGTCCAGTCGGCTGTCCTGCGACACCACCAGCTCCACTCCCCGCTCGTTGGCCTGCGCCGTCTTGCCCAGCAGCAGCGCGGCCAGCACGGGCTCGCCGACCGCCGCCACCACCTGGTCGGTGAGCGCCTGCGCCAGCTCCAGTTCGGCCGTCGCGAAGTCCACGGCCTCCTCGGTGCGGCCCAGCTCGATCAGCGAGACGACCGTGTGCAGCCGGTTGGCCGCCTCGTGCGCCTGCGAGCGCAACGCCTGGGTGAAGCCGCGCTCGGAGTCCAGCTCGCCCGTCAGCGACTGCAGCTCGGTCACGTCGCGCAGGGTCACCACCGTGCCCCGGTGCTCGCCGCCGGAGACCGGCGAGGTGTTCACCACCAGCACCCGCTCCGCCGCCAGATGCACCTCGTCCACCCGCGGCTCCGAGGCCAGCAGCGCCCCCGTCAGCTGCGCCGGCAGCCCCAGGTCGGCGACCGAGGCGCCCACCACGTCACCGGTCACCCCGAGCAGCTCCCGTCCGCCGTCGTTGATCAGCGCGACACGGTACTGCCCGTCCAGCATCAGCAGACCCTCCCGCACCGCGTGCAGCGCCGCCTGATGGTAGTCGTGCATCCGGCTCAGCTCGTCCGCGTTCATACCGTGCGTGTGCCGGCGCAGCCGCGCGTTGATCACGTACGTGCCGACCGCGCCGAGCAGCAGCGCCCCGGCCGCCACCCCGAGCAGGGCCGTCAGCTGCTCCTGCGCCCGCTTGCTGATCTCCTCGACCTTGATCCCGGCACTGACCAGGCCGACCACCCGCCCGGCGTTCTCCACGGGCGTCACCGCCCGCACCGACGGCCCCAGCGTGCCCGTGTAGGTCTCGGTGAACGTCTCGCCCCGCTGCGCGCGCTCGATGTGACCGCGGAAGAGATGGCCGATTTGCTTCGGGTCCGGGTGGGTCCAGCGGATGCCCTCCGGATTCATGATCGTCACGAAGTCCACGTCGGTGTCCCGCATGACCCGCACCGCGTACGGCTGGAGCTGCGCCGTCGGGTCGGGCGTGCGGATCGCCTCCAGCACGGACGGCGAGTCGGCGATGGCCAGCGACACCGACCTGGCCTGACGCCCGGCCGCCTCCTCCGCCTGCCGCCGGTCGCTGACGTACGTGAACAGCGCGTACCCGGCGACCACGACCGCTATCAGCACGGCCTGCATGGCGAACAGCTGACCGGCCAGGCTACGGGGTCCAGGGACGCGGAGGTGCATGCCGTCAGTCTCCCTCCTGGCTTGATTGTGAACGAAATGAACGCAAGGGTGACCGCGCTCACAGCGCGGGAGATAGTCACCGCATCCCCGAAACAAACTCCCGGACGTGAGCCGCACGCCGGTGATGCCGACGACGTCGTCAAGGAGGGCCGCCGTGACCAGCAAAGCCGCTACGGCAGCTGCCGCACCCAAAGCCAAGCGGGATCGCACGCACTATCTCTATATCGCGGTGATCATCGCGGTCGCCCTCGGTATCGCCGTCGGTCTGATCTTCCCGGACTTCGCGACCGAGCTGAAGCCACTGGGCACCGGCTTCGTGAACCTGATCAAGATGATGATCTCGCCGATCATCTTCTGCACGATCGTGCTGGGCATCGGTTCCGTCCGCAAGGCCGCCAAGGTCGGCGCGGTCGGCGGTATCGCGCTGGGCTACTTCCTGGTGATGTCGCTGGTGGCCCTCGCCATCGGCCTGGTCGTCGGCAACATCCTCGACCCGGGCACCGGCCTCGCGGTGACCGACGCCGTCAAGGAGACCGGTCAGGCACAGGTCGACGCGGAGGCCAAGGGCACCGTCGACTTCCTGATGGGCATCATCCCGACCACGATCGTGTCGGCGTTCACCTCCGGCGAGGTCCTGCAGACCCTGCTCATCGCCCTGCTGTGCGGCTTCGCCCTGCAGGCCATGGGCAACGCCGGGCAGCCGGTGCTGCGCGGCATCGAGCACATCCAGCGGCTGGTCTTCCGCGTCCTGGCGATGATCATGTGGGCCGCTCCGGTCGGCGCCTTCGGTGCCATCGCCGCCGTCACCGGCTCGGCCGGCGTCGACGCCCTCAAGAGCCTGGCCGTCCTGATGCTCGGCTTCTACGTGACCTGCGTCCTCTTCCTCTTCGTGGTGCTGGGCACGCTGCTGCGCGTCATCGCCGGCGTCAACGTCTTCTCGCTCTTCAAGTACCTGGGCCGCGAGTTCCTGCTGATCCTGTCCACCTCCTCCTCGGAGTCGGCGCTGCCGCGCCTCATCGCGAAGATGGAGCACCTGGGCGTCAGCAAGCCGGTGGTCGGTATCACCGTCCCGACCGGCTACTCCTTCAACCTCGACGGCACCATGATCTACATGACCATGGCCTCGCTGTTCATCGCCGACGCCATGGGCACGCCGATGTCGATCGGCGAGCAGATCCCGCTGCTGCTCTTCCTGCTGGTCGCCTCGAAGGGTGCGGCCGGTGTCTCCGGCGCCGGTCTCGCCACGCTGGCCGGCGGCCTGTCCTCGCACAAGCCCGCCCTGGTGGACGGCATCGGCCTGATCGTCGGCATCGACCGCTTCATGAGCGAGGCCCGCGCCCTGACCAACTTCGGCGGCAACGCCGTCGCCACCGTCCTGATCGGCACCTGGACCAAGGAGATCGACAAGGTCCGGGTGGACGAGGTGCTCGCCGGCCGCATCCCGTTCGACGAGAAGACCCTGCTGGACGACCACCACGGCTCCGACGACAACGCCGACGACGCGCCCGACCTGCCCGAGCAGGGCGGCGAGAAGGAGCTGGCGCGAGCCTGACCGCGCCGCACACCCCGGGCGGCCGAGGTGCTCCCCCCGTTGCTCAGCCGCCCGGTCCACCCCCCCCCGAGAAGCCCCGCGCCCCCGGCGCGGGGCTTCTTGCCTTGACGTCCGCGTCAAGGCTTACGTTCGTCTCCATGCGAATCGGCGAGCTGGCCGCACGGGCCGGGACCACGACGCGGACGCTGCGGTACTACGAGTCGCGGGGGCTGTTGTCCGCGCGGCGTACCGGCAACGGCTACCGGACGTACGACGAGGAGGACCTGAAGCTGCTGCGGCAGATCAGGACGCTCCAGGACTTCGGGTTCGACCTGGAGGAGACCCGCCCGTTCGTGGAGTGTCTGCGCGCCGGGCACCCCGAGGGCGACTCGTGCCCGGCCTCCCTCGTGGTCTACCGGCGCAAGCTGGCGGAGCTGGACGGGCTGATCGAGCAGCTCACGTCGGTGCGGGCGCAGGTCGGTGCGCAACTGGCGCGAGCCGAGGCGGCGGTTCCGGGGGGTCCGGAGCCCAAGTGCGAACTGGGAGGACACGCATGACGAGCAACGGGGTGCCCGAGGTGACGGACGCCGGGTTCGCCGGGGAGGTGCTGGGCAGTGAACTGCCGGTGCTGGTGGAGTTCACCGCGGACTGGTGCCCGCCGTGCCGGCAGATGGCGCCGGTGCTCAGCGCCCTGGCCGCGGAAGAGGGCGGCCGGCTCCGGGTGGTGCAGCTGAACGTCGACCGGAATCCGGCGACCACGAACGCGTACAAGGTGCTGTCGATGCCGACGTTCATGGTGTTCCGCGACGGTGAGCCGGTGAAGTCGATGGTGGGGTCCCGGCCCAAGCGGCGGCTGCTGGAGGAGCTGTCCGACGTGATCTGACCCGCGCCCGATACGAAGAAATCCCCCGAGCAATTGCGCTCGGGGGATTTCTATGCGTATATTCGTTGATTCGCGACTTCAGACAATCCAGAACAATGGAGTCGCGAAGAAGTTCAGTGAGCACAGTGTATCCGGGCGGGAGTGGAATTGTCAAACACCGAATTTCCGGACGATGAATTGCGGCACGAGCAGGAATTCATCGACGGACTGTACGCACGCGTGGACGCGCTGCGCGGCGACACCGAGGTCTCGGTGACCCAGGCGCTCGCGCAGGGCAACACCCCCCAGCAGGCCCGGCTGGAGCGGGACATCCTGGTCGCCGAGCGCTCCGGGCTGCTCGCCGCGCTCAACGCGGTGGACGGTTCCCTCTGCTTCGGCCGGATCGACCTCACCTCCGGTGCCGGACACCACATCGGCCGCATCGGCCTGCGCGCCGACGACGCCGAACGCACCCCGGTCCTGATCGACTGGCGGGCCGACGTCGCCCGCCCCTTCTACCTGGCCACCGGCCACACCCCGATGGGCCTGCGCCGCCGCCGGCACATCGCGAGCGAGGGCCGCACGGTCACCGCCCTGCACGACGAGATCCTCGACCTCGGCGACGAGACCCGCACCGGCCACGAGGACCCGTCCGGCGACGCCGTGCTGCTCGCCGCGCTGAACTCCGCGCGCACCGGCCGCATGGGCGACATCGTGCAGACCATCCAGGCCGACCAGGACCGCATCATCCGCGCCCCGCACCGCGGCGTCCTGGTCGTCGAGGGCGGCCCCGGCACCGGCAAGACCGCCGTCGCCCTGCACCGCGCCGCCTACCTCCTCTACGAGCACCGCGAGCTGCTCGCCAAGCGCGCCGTCCTCATCGTCGGCCCCAACCCGGCCTTCCTCGGCTACATCGGCGAAGTGCTGCCCTCGCTCGGCGAGACCGGCGTGCTCCTGGCCACCGTCGGCGAGCTGTTCCCCGGCGTGAAGGCCACGGGGACGGACACGCCCGAGGCGGCGGCGGTGAAGGGCCGTGCCGACATGGCCGACGTCCTCGCCGAGGCGGTCCGCGACCGCCAGGCGCTGCCCGACCCGGTCATCGCGATCGAGCACGACCGCGAGATCCTCATGCTGGACGACGACCTGGTCAACGTCGCCCGCGAGCGCACCCGCGCCGCGAAGCTCCCGCACAACGCGGCCCGCGAGCACTTCGAGGGCCACATCCTCAACACCCTCACCGACATGGTCGCCGAACGCATCGGCACCGACCCCTACGACGGCTCCAACCTCCTCGACCCCAGCGACATCACCCAGATCCGCGACGAACTCGCCGAGAACCCCGAGGTCTGGTCCGCCATCGACCAGCTCTGGCCCCGGATCACCCCGCAGCGCCTGGTCGCCGACTTCCTCGCCGCACCCGAGGCCTTCCTCCCCGCCGGGGACGCCGCCGCCGTCCGACGCCCGGTCACCCGGCGCTGGACCGTCGCCGACGTGCCCCTCCTGGACGAGGCGGCCGAACTGCTCGGCGAGGACGACCGCATCGCCCGCTCCCGCGCCGAACGCGAGCGGCAGCAGCAGATCGCCTACGCGCAGGGCGTGCTTGACGTGTCGTACGCGTCCCGGACCTACGAGTTCGAGGACAAGCACGAGGAGGACGCGGAGGTGCTGTCGGCGCACGACATCATCGACGCCGAGCGCTTCGCCGAACGCCAGGAGGAGGACGACCACCGCAGCGCCGCCGAACGCGCCGCCGCCGACCGCACCTGGGCCTTCGGGCACATCATCGTCGACGAGGCGCAGGAGCTGTCCCCGATGGCGTGGCGGCTGCTGATGCGCCGCTGCCCGACCCGCTCGATGACCCTGGTCGGCGACCCGGCGCAGACCGCCGAGGCGGCCGGCGTCGGCTCCTGGTCGAAGATCCTCGCCCCCTACGTCGAGGACCGCTGGGAACACACCCGCCTGGGCGTCAACTACCGCACCCCGGCCGAGATCATGGACGTCGCGGCGGCCGTGGTCCGCGCCGACGACCCCGAGTTCGCGCCGCCGAGTTCGGTGCGCTCCACGGGCGTACGGCCCTGGATCCGCGCCACCGGCGACCTCCCGGCCGCCGTCGCCGAGGCCGCCCGGGAACTGACCCCCGAGGAGGGCCGCCTCGCCGTCATCGCCCCGCGCGAGCTGCACCAGGCGCTCGCCGCCCGGCTGGACGGCGTGACGGCGGGCGCCGAGCCGGACCTCACACGGAGCGTCGTCCTGCTCGACCCGCGCCAGTCCAAGGGCCTGGAGTTCGACTCCGTCCTGGTCGTCGAACCCGGCCGCTACGGCACGAGCGACCTGTACGTGGCCCTCACCCGGGCCACCCAGCGGCTCGGCGTACTGCACACCGGGCCGCTGCCGAAGGGGCTGGTGGACGCGTAACCCACGCCGCTCCTACGCCGGGCGCAGCCACACCGTCGACAGGGGCGGCAGGGTCAGCCGGACGCTCGCCGGCCGGCCGTGCCACCCCTGCGGCTCCGGCTTGACCGGGTCGGGGTTGCCCACGTCGCCGCCGCCGTACCGCGCGGCGTCGGTGTTGAGCACCTCGTGCCAGGCGGGGACGTCGTCGGGGACGCCGAGGCGGTAGTCGGGGCGGACGACCGGGGCGAAGTTCGACACGGCGAGCAGCGGGGTGCCGTCGGCGTCCAGCCGCATGAACGCGAGGACGTTGTCCTCGGCGGCGTCCCCGACGACCCAGGCGAAACCCGAGGGGTGGGTGTCGCGCTGCCACAGCGCGGGCGTGACCCGGTAGACGGTGTTCAGGTCCCGCACCAGATCGCGCATGCCCCGGTGGTCCGCCGCCGCCCCGTACTCCGGGTCGAGCAGCCACCAGTCGGGGCCGTGCGCCTCGGACCACTCCGCGCCCTGCGCGAACTCCTGCCCCATGAAGAGCAGCTGCTTGCCGGGGTGGGCCCACATGAAGCCCAGGTACGCCCGCTCGCCCGCGCGCTGCTGCCACCAGTCGCCGGGCATCTTCGACACCAGCGACTTCTTGCCGTGCACCACCTCGTCGTGGGATATCGGCAGCACGTAGTTCTCGCTGTACGCGTACACCATCGAGAAGGTCATCTCGCCGTGGTGGTACTTGCGGTGCACCGGCTCGTGGCTCATGTACTCGAGCGAGTCGTGCATCCAGCCCATGTTCCACTTCAGCCCGAACCCGAGCCCGCCGAACCCGCTCGGCCCCTTGTGGTGCGTGGCGCGCGTGACACCGTCCCAGGCCGTCGACTCCTCCGCGACGGTGACGACGCCCGGCACCCGTCGGTACACCGTCGCGTTCATCTCCTGGAGGAACGCCACCGCGTCCAGGTTCTCCCGGCCGCCGTGCTCGTTCGGCGTCCACTGGCCCGGCTCGCGCGAGTAGTCCAGGTAGAGCATCGAGGCGACCGCGTCGACGCGCAGCCCGTCGATGTGGAACTCCTCGCACCAGTACACGGCGTTGGCGACGAGGAAGTTGCGCACCTCCCGGCGCCCGAAGTCGAACTCCAGCGTGCCCCAGTCCGGGTGCGCGGCCCGGAGCGGGTCGGAGTGCTCGTACAGCGGACGCCCGTCGAACTCGGCCAGCGCCCAGTCGTCGCGCGGGAAGTGCGCCGGCACCCAGTCCATCAGGACGCCGATGCCGGCCTGGTGCAGCCGGTCGACCAGGTACTTGAAGTCGTCGGGGTCGCCGAGGCGGGCCGTGGGCGCGTAGAAGCCGGTGACCTGGTAGCCCCAGGAGCCGCCGAAGGGGTGCTCGGCGACCGGCATCAGCTCGACGTGCGTGAACCCCAGGTCCGCGACGTAGGAGGGGAGTTGATCGGCGAGCTGCCGGTAGGTCAGCCCAGGCCGCCAGGAGGGGAGGTGGACCTCGTAGACCGACATCGGTGCCTCGTGCGCGGGTGCCTGCGCGCGCCGGTCCAGCCACTCCTCGTCGCCCCACGTGTAGTGCGAGGTGTGTACGACGGAGGAGGTGGCGGGCGGTACCTCGGTACGGCGGGCCAGCGGATCCGCGCGGAACGTGCGCGAGCCGTCGGGCCGGGTGATCTCGAACTTGTACAGCTCGCCCGCGCCGATGCCGGGCAGGAACAGCTCCCACACGCCGGTGCCGCCCAGCGACCGCATCGGGTGCCCGGTGCCGTCCCAGAAGTTGAAGCCGCCGGCCACCCGGACCCCGCGCGCGTTCGGCGCCCACACCGTGAAGCGGGTGCCCGCGACGCCCTCATGCGTCGTCGGATGCGCGCCGAGCGCCTGCCACAGCTGCTCGTGCCGTCCCTCGCCGATCAGGTGCAGGTCCAGGTCGCCCAGCGTGGGCAGGAAGCGGTACGGGTCGTCGACCTCCTGGGCCGTCCCCTCGTACGTCACGAGGAGCCGGTGGACGGGGACCTCCTGGATCGGCAGCAGCCCCGAGAAGAACCCGTCCCCGTCGTCGTGCAGCTCGGCCCGCAGCTCCCCGGACAGGACGGTCACCGCCAGGGCGTACGGCCTGAAGGCCCGGAAGGCGACCCCGCCGGGCACCCGGTGGGCGCCGAGCACGGAGTGGGGGTCGTGGTGCGTACCGGCGAGCAGCCGCTCCCGGTCGACGGCGTCCAGGGAGGGGGAGACGGCGACCTCGGCCGGCACGGCGGCCTGCACGGCCTTCTCGGCGGCCGGTTTCCTGGCGGGCGTCTTCCTCGCGACCGCCTTCTTCCCGACCGCCTTCTTCCCGACCGTCTTCTTGGCCACGGTCTTCTTCGCGACCGTCGTCTCGGCGGCGACCGGCGCCTTGGCGGCGGCCTTCTTCGAGGTCGTCTTCTTCGAGGTCGTCTTCTTCGCGGCCTTCTTCCCGGCCACCGCCTTCTGAGGCGGCGCCGCCTTCTTCGCGGCGCTCTTCTCCTCGGCCGTCTTCTTCGGGTCGGGACCGCTGGACGAGGGGCGGGGGGTCACGGGTGGCGCCTCCTGGGCGAAGTGGGAACGGGAGGGGTGTCAGACCGGTTCGGGCGTGGACAGGCGGCGCACCGCGGACAGGGGCACCGCCAGCCAGTCGGGACGGTGCCGGGCCTCGTACAGGACCTCGTACACCGCCTTGTCCGTCTCGTGGGCGCGGAGCATCACCGGGTCGGTGCGCGGGTCGCTGCCGGCGACCTCCGCGTACCCGGTGCAGTACGCGGCCCGGCATGACTCGGCCCAGCCCGGCAACGCGGCCTCGGCCGAGTGCGCGGCGTAGTCGAAGGAGCGCAGCATCCCGGCGATGTCCCGCACCGGCGGCTGTGGCAGCCGCCGCTCGGCCAGGGGCTTGGCGGGCTCCCCCTCGAAGTCGATCAGCGACCACCGGCCGGAGGGCGAGCGCAGGCACTGGCCGAGGTGCAGGTCGCCGTGGACGCGCTGGGCGGTCCAGGTGCGGCCCTCGGCGGCCAGGTCGCCCAGCGCCGTGAACGCCGTGCGCAGGGCCGGCACGTACGGCCGGAGCAGGGGCACCGCGTGGGCGGCCTCCTCCAGCCGCTCGATCATGCCGTCGGCGAGCTGCCGCATCTGTCCGTGGCCGAGCGTGACGGTCGGCAGCGCGCGGGCCAGCGCGGTGTGCACCTCGGCGGTGGCCCGTCCGAGCGCCCGGGCCTCGGCGGCGAAGTCCTCCCCCTTGGCCAGCTCGCGCAGGGCCAGCTCCCAGCCGTCGGTCGCGCCCTGCACATACGGCTGGAGTACGCCCAGTACCCAGGACCGGCCGGCCAGGTCGGCCACCATCCACCCGGCCGGAGCCGGTACCCGCGGGCAGCCCTCGCGGGCCAGTGCCAGCGGCAGCTCCAGGTCGGGATTGATGCCGGGCACGATCCGGCGCAGCAGCTTGAGAATGAACGTATCTCCATATACGACCGACGAGTTCGACTGCTCGGCGGTCATCAGCCGCGGCATCAGGCCCGTGCGTATCTCCTGGTCGGGTTCCCGCTCGAAACGAAGCCCGCCGATGCGGGCCCCGGTGCGCAGCGCCTCCAGGAGCACCTCGGCGGGCCGGGTGTCGTAGAGGGCGTCGTAGGCGGTGCGGCCGGCCAGCGGGCCCTCGGTCACGTGTCCGATGAGCGCGGGCGCCAGCCTGGGCGGCAGCGCCTCGCGCGCGCCTATGAGCAGCTGGTAGCAGTCGCCGGGCTCCTCGGGCCCGCCCGGGGCCGCCACAGCGAGCGGCTGGTGGGCGCGCACCAGCACGTGATAGAGGCCGAGGCGGGCGTCGGCGGGGAGCAGCTCGGTGGCCGCGACCAGCGAGAATCCGGTGACCGGACGGCCCTTGCCCGCGAACCAGCGTTGCCGCGGCAGCCAGTCCCGCAGCAGTGGATCGAGTGACGCTAGGAGGCCTGGCGGGCTCGTGACGGTGCGTGTGACGGCTTCCGACATGGCGTCGCGTCCTTTCCCCGGGTAGTCGGGGTGTTACTGATGCGTGCCCCGGGCGGGGAGGCGGAAACCGCCCGCCCGGGGATCGGGCCGGTCCGGCCCTAGAGAGCGTCTCCGCGCAGCCGGAACCAGTAGAAGCCGTGCCCCCCGAGGGTCAGCAGGTACGGCAGTTCGCCGACCGCCGGGAAGCGGACTCCGCCGAACAGCTCGACCGGATGGCGCCCCCCGAAGGCGCTCAGATCGAGTTCGGTGGGCTGCGCGAACCGGGAGAAGTTGTGGACGCACAGCACCAGGTCGTCCTCGTATTCACGGAGGAAGGCCAGTACCGCCGGGTTGGACGAGGGCAGTTCGGTGTAGGTGCCGAGGCCGAAGGCGGGGTTCTGCTTGCGGATCTCGATCATGCGGCGGGTCCAGTGCAGCAGGGAGGACGGCGAGGCCATGGACGCCTCGACGTTCGTGACCTGGTAGCCGTAGACCGGGTCCATGATCGTCGGCAGGAACAACCGCCCGGGATCGGACGACGAGAAGCCGGCGTTGCGGTCCGGGGTCCACTGCATCGGCGTGCGGACCGCGTCGCGGTCGCCGAGCCAGATGTTGTCGCCCATGCCGATCTCGTCGCCGTAGTACAGGATCGGCGAGCCGGGCAGGGAGAGCAGCAGGGCCGTGAACAGCTCGATCTGGTTGCGGTCGTTGTCGAGGAGCGGGGCGAGCCGCCGGCGGATGCCGATGTTGGCGCGCATGCGCGGGTCCTTGGCGTACTCCGCGTACATGTAGTCGCGTTCCTCGTCGGTGACCATTTCGAGGGTCAGCTCGTCGTGGTTGCGCAGGAAGATGCCCCACTGGCAGCCGGACGGGATGGCCGGGGTCTTGGCGAGGATCTCGGAGACCGGGTAGCGCGACTCCCTTCTGACCGCCATGAAGATGCGCGGCATGACCGGGAAGTGGAACGCCATGTGGCACTCGTCGCCGCCGGCGGCGTAGTCGCCGAAGTAGTCGACCACGTCCTCCGGCCACTGGTTGGCCTCAGCAAGCACCACCGTGTCCGGATACTGCGCGTCGATCTCCTTCCGCACCCGCTTCAGGAAGTCGTGGGTGGCGGGGAGGTTCTCGCAGTTGGTGCCCTCCTCCTGGTAGAGGTACGGCACCGCGTCCAGCCGGAATCCGTCGATGCCCAGGTCCAGCCAGAACTTCAGGGCGGAGATCATCTCCTCCTGCACGGCGGGGTTCTCGTAGTTCAGGTCGGGCTGGTGGGAGAAGAAGCGGTGCCAGTAGTACTGCTTGCGCACCGGGTCGTAGGTCCAGTTGGACGCCTCGGTGTCGACGAAGATGATCCGCGCGTCCTGGAACTGCTTGTCGTCGTCCGCCCAGACGTAGTAGTCGCCGTACGGGCCGTCGGGGTTGGCCCGGGACTCCTGGAACCACGGGTGCTGGTCGCTGGTGTGGTTCATGACGAAGTCGATGATCACGCGCATGCCGCGCTGGTGGGCGGCGTCCGCGAACTCGACGAAATCGGCCAGGTCACCGAACTCGGGCAGCACGGCGGTGTAGTCGGAGACGTCGTAACCGCCGTCGCGCAGTGGCGACTTGAAGAAGGGCGGGAGCCACAGACAGTCCACGCCCAGCCATTGCAGGTAGTCCAGCTTGGCGGTGAGGCCCTTGAGGTCGCCGACGCCGTCGCCGTTGCTGTCCTGGAAGGAGCGGACGAGGACCTCGTAGAAGACGGCTCGTTTGAACCAGTCCGGGTCCCGGTCCTTGGCGGGTGTGTCCTCGAAGGTGTCCGGCACGGGCTCGTTGAAGATCATGTGGTGGGTGACCCTCCGGTCTGCGGGTGGGACGGTCGCAGAACCGTGCAGATGTGCGCGGGCGAACGGCCCGGCTCCAGGCGCACATAGTTGGCCCTGCCCCAGTGGTAGGTCTCGCCGGTCAGCTCGTCGCGCACCGGCACCGACTCGTGCCAGTCCAGGCCGAGTTGCGGCATGTCCAACGAGACCGTCGCCTCCTGGGTGTGGTGGGGGTCGAGGTTGGCGACCACCAGAACCGTGTTCGACCCCTGCCGCTTCGAGTAGGCGATCACCTCCTCCTTGTCCGTGGGATGGAAGTGCAGATAGCGCAGTTGGCGCAGGGCAGGGTTCTCGCGCCGGATGGTGTTGAGCCGGGTGATGAGGGGGGCGATGGTGGTGCCCTCGCGGGCGGCGGTGGCCCAGTCGCGGGGTTTGAGCTGGTATTTCTCCGAGTCGTGGTATTCCTCGCTGCCTTCGCGCAGGGGGGTGTTCTCGCAGAGTTCGTAGCCGCTGTAGATGCCCCAGGTGGGGGAGAGGGTGGCGGCGAGGACGGCGCGGACCTCGAAGGCGGGGCGGCCGCCGTGCTGGAGGTAGGCGTGCAGGATGTCGGGGGTGTTGGCGAAGAAGTTGGGCCGCATGTAGGAGGCGGCGTCCCCCGAGAGTTCGGTGAGGTACTCGGTGAGTTCCTGTTTGGTGTTGCGCCAGGTGAAGTAGGTGTAGGACTGCTGGAAGCCGATCTGGGCCAGGGTGTGCATCATCGCGGGGCGGGTGAAGGCCTCGGCCAGGAAGATCACGTCGGGGTCGGCGTGGTTGATCTCGCCGATGACCTTCTCCCAGAAGACGACGGGTTTGGTGTGGGGGTTGTCGACGCGGAAGATCCGCACGCCGTGGTCCATCCAGTGCCGCAGGACGCGGACGGTCTCGGTGACGAGTCCCTCCAGGTCGGCGTCGAAGGCGACGGGGTAGATGTCCTGGTACTTCTTGGGCGGGTTCTCGGCGTGGGCGATGGTGCCGTCGGGGCGGTGGTGGAACCAGTCGGGGTGTTTGTGGACCCAGGGGTGGTCGGGGGAGCACTGGAGGGCGAAGTCGAGGGCGACTTCCATGCCGAGGCGGGCGGCTTCGGTGACGAAGTGGTCGAAGTCGTCGATCGTGCCGAGGGCGGGGTGGATGGTGTCGTGGCCGCCTTCGGGGGAGCCGATGGCCCAGGGGACGCCGACGTCGTCGGGGGTGGCGGAGAGGGTGTTGTTGCGGCCCTTGCGGTGGGTGGTGCCGATGGGGTGGACGGGTGGGAGGTAGACGACGTCGAAGCCCATCGCGGCGATCGCGGGCAGCCGGCGCGCGGCGGTGCGGAAGGTGCCGTGGGGCCGGGTGGGGGTGCCCTCGGAGCGGGGGAAGAACTCGTACCAGGCGCCGTACAGGGCGCGTTCGCGCTCCACGAGCAGGGGCAGTGGGTCGGAGGTGGTGACCAGCTCCCGCAGCGGGTGTTGGGCCAGTACCGCGTCCACCTGCGGCGTCAACGCCGCCGCCAACCGCGACGCGGCCGGGCGGGTCTCGTCCCGCAGCGCGTCCACGGCGGCGAGCAGTTCCCGTCGGCCCTCGCTCCGGGGCACGTCCGCGGCGGCGCGCTCGTAGAGCCGGGCGCCCTCCTCCAGGACCAGGTCGGTGTCCATCCCCGCCGGGATCTTGATCCGCGCGTGGTGCCGCCAGGTGGTGACCGGATCGCCCCACGCCTCCACGGTGAACGACCAGAGTCCGGGCTCACCGGCGGTGACGGTGGCCCCCCAGCGGTCGGTGCCCGGGGCCAACTCCCGCATCGGGGCCCATGGGCCCGGCCTGCCGCGCGGGTCTCTGAGGACGACGTTGGCGGCGACCGCGTCGTGCCCCTCGCGGAACACGGTGGCCGATATCTCGAAGGACTCGCCGGTGACGGCCTTGGCGGGCCTGCGCCCCTGCCTGACCATCGGGCGGACGTCCAGTACGGGGATGCGTCCGACGACGGTGGTGCCGTCCGCGGGGGGCGCCTCGGGGGGCGCCGCCGGTGGCGTCGCGGGGGGCGTCCCGGGAGGTGCTGACGAGTGGTGCGTGGCGGGCATGACCGCTCCTGTCCGCGTCAACGAGGGTGGGCGGATGACTCTGGGGAGGTGGGTCCTGCGGTGGTGCGTGTGGGGTGTACCGCAGGAGCCTTCCCACACTCTTCGGGTGGGCAATCCGGCACTTTGTTACTTACTCACGCGTATGTCGACACACGCGGCGACCTGATTCGACACCTTCCCCGCCGGGAGATCGACACGCCGGTGGTTATTAGCCCGTCCGGCGATCGATGAGGACGCCGTTCAGGCCGAATCGGAGGTCTGAGGGCGAAGGCCCCAGCGAGGGACACATCGCGCCGGTAACGTCGTGAGGGTGAAGGCGATCCGTCGACTGACCGTCCGTCCCGTTCTCCCCGACCCCCTCCGGCCGCTCAGTGATCTGGCCCGGAATCTGCGCTGGTCCTGGCATCCGGAGACCCGCGACCTCTTCCAGTCCGTCGACCCCGAGTGCTGGGCCGCCTCCGGCCGCGACCCGGTACGGCTGCTCGGCACCGTCCCGCCCGCGCGCCTCGCGGAGCTGGCTCAGGACCGGCGCTTCCTGCGCCGGCTGACCGCGGTGGCCGACGACCTCGACCACTACATGACCGGCGACCGCTGGTACCAGGCCCAGTCCGGCCGACTCCCCGCCGCCGTCGCCTACTTCTCACCCGAGTTCGGCATCACCGCCGCCCTGCCCCAGTACTCCGGGGGCCTCGGCATCCTCGCCGGTGACCACCTGAAGGCGGCCAGTGACCTGGGCGTGCCGCTCGTCGGCGTCGGCCTGCTCTACCGCCACGGCTACTTCCGGCAGTCCCTGACCCGGGACGGCTGGCAACAGGAGCACTACCCCGTCCTCGACCCCCACGAGCTGCCCCTCGCCCTCCTCAAGGAGACCGACGGCACGCCCGCCCACGTCGCCCTGGCCCTGCCCGGCGGCCGGGAGCTGCGCGCCCGCATCTGGCTGGCCCAGGTCGGCCGGGTGCCGCTGCTGCTGCTCGACTCGGACGTCGAGGAGAACGACCTCGGCGAACGCGGCGTCACCGACCGGCTCTACGGCGGCGGCAGCGAGCACCGGCTGCTCCAGGAGATGCTGCTGGGCATAGGGGGTGTCCGGGCGGTGCGGACGTACTGCCGGCTCACCGGCCACGCCGCGCCGGAGGTGTTCCACACCAACGAGGGCCACGCGGGCTTCCTCGGCCTGGAGCGCATCTCCGAACTCTGCGAGAAGGGACTGGAGTTCGGCTCCGCGCTGGAGGCGGTCCGGGCCGGCACCGTCTTCACCACCCACACCCCCGTCCCGGCCGGCATCGACCGCTTCGACCGCGAACTGGTCGCCCGCCACTTCGGCCCCGACTCCGAACTGCCGCGCATCGACGTCGAGCGCGTCCTGCGGCTCGGCATGGAGACCTATCCCGGCGGCGAGCCCAACCTCTTCAACATGGCCGTGATGGGCCTGCGCCTGGCCCAGCGCGCCAACGGCGTCTCCCTGCTGCACGGCGGGGTCAGCCGGGGGATGTTCTCCGGACTCTGGCCCGGCTTCGACGCCGACGAGGTGCCGATCACCTCCGTCACCAACGGCGTGCACGCACCGACCTGGGTGGCCCCGGAGGTCTTCCGGCTCGGCGCCCGGCAGATCGGCGTGCAACGGGCCGAGGACGCGCTGACCGTCGGCGGCTCGGACCGCTGGGACTCGGTGGCCGACATCGCCGACCAGGACATCTGGGAGCTGCGTCGCACCCTGCGCGAGCAGCTCGTGGAGGAGGTGCGGGAGCGGCTGCGCGCCTCCTGGCGGCAGCGCGGCGCCGGGACGGCCGAGCTGGGCTGGATCGACGACGTCCTCGACCCGGACGTGCTCACCATCGGGTTCGCGCGGCGCGTCCCGTCGTACAAGCGGCTGACGCTGATGCTGCGCGACCGCGACCGCCTGATGGACCTCCTGCTGCACTCCGAGCGGCCGATCCAGATCGTCGTCGCGGGCAAGGCGCACCCGGCGGACGAGGGCGGCAAGCGGCTGGTGCAGGAGCTGGTGCGGTTCGCGGACGACCCGCGGGTGCGGCACCGCATCGTGTTCCTGCCCGACTACGGCATGGCGATGGCGCAGAAGCTCTACCCGGGCTGCGACATCTGGCTGAACAACCCCCTGCGTCCCCTGGAGGCGTGCGGCACGTCCGGCATGAAGGCGGCGCTCAACGGCTGCCTCAACCTGTCGGTGCTGGACGGCTGGTGGGACGAGTGGTACCAGCCCGACTTCGGCTGGGCGATCCCCACCGCCGACGGCGCGGGCACCGACCCTGACCGGCGCGACGCCATAGAGGCCGCCGCCCTCTACGACCTGCTGGAGCAGCGGATCACCCCCCGCTTCTACGAGCGCGGCGCGAGCGGGCTGCCCGACCGGTGGATCGAGATGGTCCGGGGGACCCTGAGCCTGCTCGGGCCCAAGGTGCTGGCCGGCCGCATGGTCCGCGAGTACGTCGAGCGGCTCTACGCCCCCGCGGCCGAGGCGCACCGCGCGATGGACCCGGACTCCGCCCGTGCGCTCGCCGAGTGGAAGGCCCGGGTGCGGGCGGCCTGGCCCGGGGTGAGCGTCGACCACGTGGAGACGTCCGCCGCGAGCGCCACGGCGGAGCTGGGCTCGACGCTCGGGCTACGGGTCCGGGTCAACCTCGGCGACCTGGCCCCGGACGACGTCGAGGTGCAGGCGGTCTCCGGCCGGGTGGACTCCGAGGACCGGATCACCGACGCGGCGACCGTGCCGCTGAAACCGGTGGGCGGCCCCGACCTGGAGGGCCGCTGGCTGTACGAGGGCCCGCTCGCCCTGGACCGCACCGGGCCCTTCGGCTACACGGTCCGCATCCTGCCCGCGCACCGGCTGCTGGCGTCCGGCGCGGAGGCGGGACTGGTCGCCGTGCCGTCGGACGAGCTGGCGGAGGCGGCGGGGCTGCTGATGAGGTGAGACCGGCCGGAAGACGAGGTGGGACCGGCCGGGAGGACGAGGTGGGACCGGCCGGGAGGACGAGGTGGGACCGGCCGGGAGGACGAGGTGGGACCGGCCGGGAGGACGAGGTGGGACCGGCCTTGCAGCGCGGCTCAGTCCTCCTCGTCGCCGCCGCTCAGCCGTCGCAGGACGGTGCCGCAGCGGCGGGCGTAGGCGTGCTGGAAGGCGCGGGCGGCCGGTCCGCCGGCCTTGGCGTACCACTTGGCGGGGCGGCTGAAGGCGGTCACGGTCAGCCAGACCGTGCCGTCGCCCGTCCGGTCCACCACGAAGGCCTCCTCGCCGGACTCGGGGTGGCCGGGCAGGGTGCCGTAGGCCCAGCCGGCCCGGCGGGGCTCGTCCAGGGTCCAGACCACCCGGCAGGGTGCCTTGATCATCCCGGCGAGGGTGACGGTGACGTCGACGCCGGGCGCGGCACGCTCCGCGCTCGCGTCGATGCCGACGCCCATCTCCCGGTGCATCTCCCAGGTGAGCACGGCCTCGACCGCGCGCTGGAACACCGGTTCGCCCTCCCCGAGGCGCGTGCGTACGTGCATGGGGCGGAAGCCGGGCGGGCAGTGGCCCTGCTCGCGGGTGGCGCCGACGTCGTCGTACGTGAAGGACATGGGCACCAAGAGTAGGGCGGCACCCTGGAACCTGGCGTTCCGGGTGCCGCCCTCAGGCCATGACCGGAGCGGAGCCCCGCGCGGGGCCTACGGGAAGGTGAGCTTGAAGGAGTTGATGTACCCGGTGTCCCGGGACGCCACGTCCTGGACGCGCAGCTTCCAGGTGCCGTTGGCGGTCTCCGAGGAGGCGTTCACCGTGTACGTCTGGTTGACGTCGTTCGCCGAGTCGGAGGAACTGGAGTTCTTCAGGCGGTACGCGGTCCCGTCCGGGGCCAGCAGGTCGACCACCAGGTCACCGCGCCAGGTGTGCTTGATGTCCACCGCGGCCTGGAGGTTCGCGGGCGCGTTGCCCGCCCGGCCCGTCACGGCGACCGACGAGGTGACCGCCCCGCCGTTGTCCGGGATCGCCACGTCGGCGGCGTTCTCGAAGGAGGTGCCGCCGCCACCGCCGCCGCCCGAGCGCGCGCCGACGTTGATGCCGGCCCAGGCGTCCTGCACCGCCTTGTACTCGGTGCTGTCGGTGCCGTACAGCTCACCGGTGGCCGCGAGGGTGCCGGTGCGCGCCGCCGCGTAGTTGGTGGTCGACGTGAACTTCGTGGTCAGCGCGCGGAACCAGATCTTCGCCGCCTTCTCGCGGCCGATGCCGGCGACCGGGAGGCCGTCCGAGGTGGGCGAGTCGTAGGTGACACCGTTGATGGTCTTGGTGCCGCTGCCCTCGCTCAGCAGGTAGAAGAAGTGGTTGGCCGGGCCGGACGAGTAGTGGACGTCGATGTTGCCGATCCCCGAGTACCAGGAGTCCTTGGACGCGCCGTCCTTGCTGGGCTTGTCCATGTAGCGCAGCGGAGTGCCGTCGCCGTTGATGTCGATCTCCTCGCCGATGAGGTAGTCACCGACGTCGTTGGAGTTGTTCGCGTGGAACTCGACGGCCGCGCCGAAGATGTCCGAGGTGGCCTCGTTGAGCCCGCCGGACTCGCCGCTGTAGATCAGGCCCGCGGTGTTGGAGGTGACGCCGTGCGTCATCTCGTGCGCGGCCACGTCGATGGAGGTCAGCGGGTTGGCGTTGCCCGAGCCGTCGCCGTACGTCATGCAGAAGCAGCCGTCCGACCAGAAGGCGTTGACGTAGTTGTTGCCGTAGTGGACCCGGGAGTACGCGCCCACGCCGTCACCGCGGATACCGGAGCGGCCCTGGACGTTCTTGTAGTAGTCCCAGGTCAGCGCGGCCCCGTAGTGGGCGTCGGCGGCGGCGGTCTCCGCGTTGGACGGGCTGCCGTTGCCCCACACGTCGTCGGGGCCGGAGAAGAGGGTGCCGGTGCCGGAGGTGCCCCGGTTGAGGTTGTACGTCTTGTGGTTGCCGCGCGCGGTGTCGGTCAGCGTGTACGACGAGCCGGACCGCGCGGTGCCCAGCGTCACCGTGCCGCTGTACATGGTGTTGCCGGTGCCGTTGTGGATCGCCTGGTACTCGTAGAGCTTGGCGCCGGTGGCGGCGTCGGTGACCACGTGCAGCTCGTTCGGGGTGCCGTCCTCCTGGAGGCCGCCCACGACCGTCTCGTACGCCAGGACCGGGGCGCCGTTCGCCGCCCAGATCACCTTGCGCGGGGCGCGGTCGGCCTCGGCCTGCTCGGTGCCGGCGGCCTTCGCGGCGGACACGGCCTGCTGCTCGGCCTTGCCGGCGGCTATCTTCGGCGTCACGGTGGCCGGCTTGATCGCCTTCGGCGTGGCCTTCACGACCCGCTCGGTCTTCCCGGCGTCGGTGGTGACGACCAGGTCGCCGCCGAGGACGGGCAGTCCGTCGTAGGTGCGCTCGTAGCGTGTGTGCTCGGTGCCGTCGCGGTCCTTGACCACGTCGCGGACGACCAGCTTCTCCTTGGCGCCCAGGCCGAGTTCGTCGGCCGTGCGCGCCTTGGCGGCGTCGGCGTCACGGATCAGTTCGGCGCGCTGGGCCGGGGTGAGCTTGACGGACTCGGCGCCCGGAACGGGGGCCTGCCGGGGAGCCGCGGTGGCGGCGCCGGACTGGACCGCCGTGGCGATCAGCGCGGCGACACCGGCCAGGGCGACGGCGGCGGCGCGGCGGTGGGTGGTGCGGGACGCGGTGTGGGAGGTGCGTCTGTGGGGAGTGCTGCTGCTCAACACTGACTCCTTCTGCGTGGCCGCGGGTCGCGCGGCCAGGGGAGACCGGCCGGCGGGTGGGCCGGCCGGGCGGTACTGGTTCGGTACGCAGAAACCACATGCCAGGAGCTGACCGCCGCGCAGCGCTGATGGGGAAGCTGGGGGGCGCTGTGGAGCGGCCGTGGGAAGAGTGGCAGGAGAACGCGCCTTCTGTCAGGAGCGCGTCAGGAAGTTGGCCGGAAATGGTTCGTTGTCCGGGCGTTCATGTTCGATATACGGAGGGGATGCTTGGGTGCGGTACTGACTGCCCGATCAGTCAGTACCGGGCTCGGGGCCGCAGCGCTCGACGAACGCCTCGACCCCGTCCAGGATCCGCTGCAACCCGAATGCGAAGTGGTCGAAGTCGGGGCTGAAGGAATCCTCGGAGAGCGAGGCGACCATGGGGAAGCGGCCGCCGGCCGTGACTTCCTTCAGGAACGGCGCCTGGGCCGCCCAGAACTCGGCATCCGTCAGACCGGTCCGGCGCTCCGCCTCCTGCGCGTACAACTGGATGCGGGCGGCCCCGGTGACGTAGGAATCGATCATGGTGACCACCGAAACCAGTTCGGGGTCGCGCAGGCCCATGGGGTGGATGCGGGAGATCACCCTTTCCATGCTGTCGACGGTGCCCGGGCCGAGCACCGGACGGGACCGGTTGACCCGGAGCAACCAGGGGTGGAGCCGGTAGAGGGCGAGGCTCTCGCGGGCGAGACGCTCCAGAGTCGTGCGCCAGTCCGTACCGAGGGTGTCCGTGTCCTCGCCCGTCCGCAGGCAGCGGTCCAGCATCAGGTCGAGCAACTCGCCCTTGCCCGGCACATACCGGTACAGCGACATCGTGCCGATGCCCAACTCCGTGGCGATCCTGCGCATCGATACGGCCTCCAGGCCGTCCGCGTCCGCGATCCGGATGGCCACTGCCACGATCTGGTCCAGCGTCAGCCCCGGTCTGGGCCCGCGGCCGGGGCGCCGACCCGAGTCCCACAGCAACTCGAGAGTGCGGACGACGTCTCCGCCGCCGCTGGTCTCCGTGTTGTTCCCCGTTCGGCTCATGGGCATCAGGTTAATTACCGGAAAGGAAACCGGCGATGGTGTGTTTCCGGATATCGCTGCCTTCTTGACTCGGCTGCGAGCGGGACTTGAGGAGCCTACGAAGATCACCGGAAACACTGCTTTCCCCGTGTTCTGGAAGGTGGTCTTGGTGAAAGGCATCGTTCTGGCCGGTGGCGCCGGAACCAGGCTTTATCCGATTACTCGTGCAGTATCCAAGCAGTTACTGCCCGTCGGTGGAAAGCCGATGATCTACTATCCGCTGTCGATTCTCATGCTCGCGGACATCAGGGACGTCCTCGTCATCGCGACCCCTCATGACCTGCCGCGTTTCCGTACCCTCCTCGGCGACGGGTCCCGGCTCGGGATGAACATCGGCTACGCGGAGCAGGCCGAGCCGGCCGGCATCGCCGAGGCTCTGCTCATCGGTGCCGATCACGTCGGCACGGACTCGGTCGCGCTGATCCTGGGCGACAACATCTTCCACGGTCCTCGTTTCTCCGACGTGCTGGCCCAGGAGTCCCGGGACGTGCGGGGCTGTGTCCTGTTCGGCTACCCGGTGCACGACCCGCAGCGGTACGGGGTCGGCGAGGTGGACGCCGACGGCAAACTCATCTCCATAGAGGAGAAGCCCGCGCGGCCGCGGTCCAACCGCGCCATCACGGGCCTCTATTTCTACGACGACCGAGCGGTCAACATCGCCAAGAACATCACGCCGTCGGCCCGGGGTGAACTGGAGATCACCGATGTGAACCGGTTCTACGTCGAGCAGGGCGAGGCCAAGCTCGTCGACTTGGGCCGCGGTTTCGCCTGGCTCGACACGGGCACACCGGAATCCCTTCTCCAGGCCAGCCAGTACGTGGGGACGCTGGAGGAACGCCAGGGGTGCCGTATCGCGTGTATCGAGGAGGTCGCGCTGCGGATGGGGTTCATCGACGCCGAGGCGTGCCACCGGCTGGGCGAGGAGATCAGCGGGTCCGGGTACGGGCAGTACGTCATGTCCATCGCCGAGGAGATGCGGGTCTGAGGGCAGGGGCCGAGGGGGAGGAATCAGCCGGTGACGACCCTGGCGACCTTCCGGACGTCCTCGACCAGCCGTGCCTGGAGCAGCGATTCGTCCTCGCCGACCGGACCGTCCCGGCCGGCGAGGACGGCGGCGGTGAACGCGGCCAGCGCATTGCGCACCTGGTGGTCCGCGGGCATCGCCAGCTCGGTCAGCCGGTCCTGTTGCTGGAGCCGGACCACCGGCTTCAGCTGCTCCGGAGGGGTGTACGCCCGCTCGACCGAGAGCCGCCCCTCGCCGCCCCACAGCGCATAGCGTGACCGGTACGAGTGCCGGAAGCCGAACTCGAGCTGTGCCGCGACCCCGTCGGAGGCGCACAGCAGGGCCGTACCCGCCACGTCCACCCCGGTCGCGTCGTCCACCCGGAGGGTGGCCGCCAGCACCTCCGGCTCGCCGGACAGGTACATCTGCACGGTCCGCAGCGGGTAGACACCGACGTCCAGCAGTGCGCCGCCGCCGAGCGAGGGGACGTACCGGAACCCCGTGGGGTCCAGCGGCGGTACGCCGAACGAGCCGGACAGGACCTCCAACTCGCCGATGGCACCGGCGTCGACGAGTGACCGGACCCCGGCGTGCTGGGAGTGGTGCAGGAACATGAAGTTCTCGGCGAGGGTCCGGCGGTGCCGCCGAGCGAGCTCCATCAGCTCGGCGGCCTCCGCCCGGGTCGTGCACAGCGGCTTCTCGCACAGCACGTGCTTGCCCGCCAGCAGCGCCTCGGCCACCTGGTCGAAGTGAAGTGCGGGCGGGAGGGGGACGTACACCGCGTCGATGTCGTCCCGCTCCAGCAGCGCCCGGTAGCCCTTGACACCGGCGCAACCGAACCGGGCCGCGACCCGCTCCGCCTTGGCGGCGTCCCGGCTGGCCACCGCGACGAGCTCGGCCGAGTCGGCCGCCGCGATGGCCGGGAGCATCCGACGCAGCGCGATGTCCGCGCAGCCGAGCACACCCATGCGAACCGTCCCGCCCGCGGCGCCGTCCCGCCCGGTGGGGGCAGAACTCACAGCGTGGCCAGGACGTCGTGGAGTGCACCGATGACCTTGTCCTGCACCGCCGGGTCCAGCGAGGGGTACATGGGCAGCGAGAAGATCTCGTCGGCCACCGTCTCGGTGACCGGCAGGGACCCCTTCGCGTAGCCGAGGTGGGAGAAGCCGGTCATGGTGTGGACCGGCCACGGGTAGCTGATGTTCAGCGAGATGTCGTAGCCCTTGAGGGCCTCGATGACGGCGTCGCGCCGAGGATGGCGCACCACGTAGACGTAGTAGACGTGGTCGTTGCCCGGCGCGACCGACGGCAGCACCAGATCGGTGTCGGCGAGTCCCTCGGCGTAGCGGCGCGCCACCGCACGCCGGCCCTCGACGTACGTGTCGAGCCGGCGCAGCTTGCGGCGCAGGATCTCCGCGTGCAGCTCGTCCAGGCGGCTGTTGTGCCCGGGCGTGCGCACGACGTAGTAGCGCTCCTCCATGCCGTAGTACCGCAGCCGCCGAAGACTGGCGTCCACGTTCGGGTCCGAGGTGAGGACCGCGCCACCGTCGCCGTACGTCCCGAGCACCTTGGTGGGGTAGAAGGAGAAGGCGGCCGCGGCCCCCCAGGTACCGGCGAGCTGCCCGTCGCGGCGGGCGCCGTGGGCCTGCGCGCAGTCCTCGAAGACCAGCAGACCGTGCTCGTCCGCCACCGCACGCAACGCCGTCATGTCGACGCACTGGCCGTAGAGATGTACCGGGAGCAGACACTTGGTGCGCGGAGTGACGGCGGCGGCCACCTGCTCGACGTCCATCAGGTACGTGTCGGGGTGGATGTCGACGAAGACGGGCGTCGCTCCCACCGAGTCGATGGCCACCACGGTCGGTGCCGCGGTGTTGGAGACGGTGATCACCTCGTCGCCGGGCCCCACGCCGATCGCCTGAAGCCCCAGCTTGATCGCGTTGGTGCCGTTGTCGACTCCCACCGTGTGCCCGGCTCCGTGGTAGGCGGCGAACTCCTCCTCGAAGCCGCGTCCGCTGGCGCCGAGTACCAGCTGCCCGGACCGCAGCACGGTCTCGATCGCGTCGTGGATGTCCTCCCGCTCGTTCTCGTACTCGCGCAGGTAGTCCCATACGTAAGTGGTCATGGGTGAGTCAGTTTCTCCGCTCGTCTCGGACATGGGCCTGGCCGCCGCTCACTGCCGTACTCACTGCCGTACGCCTACGAACAGACCGCGGCCGGTCGGATCGCCGGGAAGATACTCGACGGTGCACCCCGCGTCGGTGAACGCCGTGAGGTACTCGTCCTTGGTGAAGAGGGTGAGCACGTCGACTTCGGTGAACTCCCGGATGCCGTCGCGGTCGCCGACCAGGAAACGCACTTCCATCCGTGTCGCGCGGCCTTGGAGGGTCGAGTGCGAGATCCGGGCCACCGTACGGCCGTTCTCCCGCCCGAGGTCGCCGGCGACATAGCCCTCGATATGGTTCTCGGGGAACCACCACGGTTCGATGACGAGCACACCACCCGGGCGCAGATGGCGAGCCATCGACCGCACCGCGTCCCGCATGTCGGACACCGTGCCCAGATAACCGATGGCGCAGAACATGCACGCGACCGCGTCGAAGGTGCGGCCGAGGTCGAAGGCGCGCATGTCGCCGGGGTGCACGGTCACCTCCGGCAGTCGCTGACGCGCCAGCTCTCGCATGGGCTCCGCGATCTCCAAGCCCTCGGTGTGCTTGAACCGCGTTCCGAACGTCTCCAGGTGCGCGCCGGTGCCACACGCCACGTCGAGCAGGGACTCCGCCTCCGGACACCGTGTCCGCACCAGTTCGGTGACGTGGGCGGCCTCCGCCGGCCAGTCCTTGCCCCGGCTGCGGTAGAAGATCTCGTAGACCTCCGCCAACTCCTGTCCGTACATCCGCTCTCCTGTCGAGGTCGGTCGTGGGGCCCTCGGTCACTCGTCGACCATGGCGACCGCCCTGGTCCAGCCGGCACCCGCACCCGCGATCTTCACGGGGAAGCACACGACGGTGAACCCGTACGGCGCGGGCAGGGCGTCGAGGTTCGCCAGGCGCTCCACCTGGCAGTACTCCCGGTCGCGGCCGGCGAAGTGGGCCGGCCACAGCACCGAACGATCACCTGTGCGCCGGTACCGCTCGATGATGTCGGTGAACGGCGCGTCCAGGCTGAACGCGTCCGTCCCGATCACCCGCACCCCCAGGTCCAGAAGCAGGTGCACGGCCGCACCGTCCAGTCCGGCGAACTCGGTGAAGTACTCCCGTGTGCCCGCCCGCGCCGAGGCACCGGTGCGCAACAGGACGATGTCCAGCGGCATCGGCGTACGGCCGATCTGCTCGAACTCCTTCTCCAGCCGCTCCGCGCCGACGACACCGGTCGGCGCGTCGGTGAGGTCGACCACGAATCCCGGGTTGCAGAACCACTCCAGCGGCATCCGGTCGATGTGTTTCGGGGTGCCGTCGCCGTACCCGGCCCGGGAGCCGTAGTGCGAGGGAGCGTCGACGTGCGTGCCGGTGTGTGTGGTCAGGGTGATCCGGTCGAGCGACAGGAACTCCCCGTCGGGCAGCTCGTCAGGGTCGAACTCGATCCCGAAGTGCTCGCGCATCTCCGAGCTCATGTGCTCCGCCCCCTGGCGGGGCGTCAGTACCTCGTGGACCATGGGATCCGGTTCGTAGGCCGTGGCATCCACTGCCGATGACAGGTCGATCAACCGCACACGGGCCTCCACTCCGGTACTCACCGCTGCGCCGACGAGCCAGATCCTGCTCCGTACGAACGGAGAAGCGCTCAAACCTCGCTCGGCTCCCGTGCGTCGCGGTCGAGCCGATGTCGAACGGTGTCGGGAATCGTGCGCAGGTACCCCCTGTTCGGACCCGAACGGGACCAGCCTGAGGAGGACGCGGTGGCAGTGACCACGGGCAACTCGTCGTCGGTCGAGGCCGTCTATGCCGAAGTGCAGCAGTTCTACGCCCACCACATGCATCTGCTGGACGCCGGGGACGGCGAGGGATGGGCGCTGACCTTCACCGAGGACGGCTCGTTCGCGCCGCCCTCGCTGCCGGAACCCGTCGTGGGCCGGCACGCGCTGGCCACGGGGGTCAACAAGGCCGCCGCGGCACTGGCCGAGGCCGGTGAGGTGCACCGGCACCTGCTCAGCATGGTGTCGGTCGAGCCGCGCCAGGACGGTGAGCTGAGCGTCCGTTCGTACGCGCAGATCATCGCCACGCCCCGGGGCGGCAGTCCTCGGCTCCATCTGATGTGCGTGTGCGACGACGTGCTGGTGCGGGTGGACGGCGAACTGAAGGTGCGTGAACGCCGGGTCACGCGTGACGACCGACACCCGTGACCCGGAGCGGGGAAGAGACAGGACGATCGAGGGCAGCGAGGAGGGGGTCGTGTGGTGGTCCCGGGTGACATGAGCCGGACCGGTACGGTCGCCGTGCTGGGCGCGACCGGCGGCATCGGACGACAGGTGAGCGCTGTGTTCTCGCGCGAGGGCCGCGAGGTCCTCGGCGTCGCCCGGTCTTTCGCGCCGCACGCCGCCGGTCATCCCTTCGTCCCGCTGGACGTGGCATCGGCGGATCCGGCGGAGATCACCGAACTCCTCGCCTCGCGCAAGGTGGAGGTCGTGGTGAACGCCACCGGCGGCTGGGCGGTGACCGAGGAGGCCATGCACCACGCCCATGTGCGGCTGGTGGACAGAATGCTCGCCGCGGTCGCGGCGCTGCCCGCACGCCCGCGCGTGGTCCACGTCGGCAGCATCCACGAGTACGGTTTCGTGCCGCCCGGCACCAGCATCGACGAGTCGTGGGCGCCGGATCCTCGTACGCCGTACGCCCGTACCAAACTGGCCGGCTCGCAGGCCGTACTGGAGGCGGCCCGTGCCGGGGACGTCGACGCGGTCGTGCTGCGCGCCGTCAATGTCTGCGGGCCCCACCCGTCGGAAGCGAGCTTCCTGGGCGCCGTGCTGCACCGGTTGCGTGGGGCGACGCCCGGGGAGCGGCTGGAACTGACGATCGCGGACGCCGCCCGCGACTACGTCGACGTACGCGACGTCGCCACGGCGGTCCTGCGGGCCGCGGACGGGGTGGCCTCCGGCACGGTGTTCAACATCGGACGCGGTGCGGCACCGACGATGCGGGAGCTGGTGATGACGCTGGTCGAGGCGGCCGGATTCCCGCCCGAGACGATCAAGGAGGCCGGCGGTCCGGTGGAGAGCAAGGGCGGCGGCTGGACGAAGGCCGACATCCGTCACGCGGAACGGGTGCTGGGCTGGCGTCCGGCCATCGCTCTGCGCGACTCCCTGCGCGACATGTGGGAGGCGGCGGGCTGAGTCCCCGTCGCCCGGTGGCGCGCGATTCCTTCCCTGCAAGCAGAGAGGTGTGTGTGATGAGCGAGCTCACCCTGCCGGTGCTGGTCGAGATATTCCGCCAGTGCGCCGGCGAGGCGGAGGGGATCGATCTGCAGAGCGAGGACGTCGGTGAGGTCGAGCTGAACGCCCTGGGGTACGACTCACTCGCCCTGCTGGAGGCGATCAGCCAGGTCGAGCGGAAGTACTCGATCGGCATGCCGGACGCGGAAAGCCGGATCCGGACGCTGAACGAGTTCCTCGACCAGGCCAACGAGCAACTGACCCGACGACCCTGAACCCGCCGGGTCAGTCGGCGGGCCGGACGCCGACGAAGAGGCCGCGGCCGGCGGGCTCGACGGGGACGTAGTCGACGTCGAAACCGGCGGCCGCGAACCCCGCCTCGTACTGCTCCTGGGAGAACAGGCCGATCAGGTGCGTCTCGTGGAAGTGCCGTACCCCCGACGCGCCGTCGGCGACCAGGTAGTGCACGTTCATCCGGGACGCCGCTCCCTCCCGTACCGAATGGGAGACCCGCGACACGGTCCGCTCCCCGACCGTCACCGTGCTACCGGCGACATGACCTTGCCGGTACGTCTCGGGGAACCACCACGGGTCGACAGCCAGCACCCCGCCGGGCGTCAGGTGCCGTGCGAAGCGGCGCAGCGCGCCGGTCAGGGCGGACTCCGTCAGCAGGTAGCCGATCGAGCCGAACATGCAGGTGATGACGTCGTACGTGCGGTCGAGGTCGAAGTCCCGCATGTCGCCCACATGGACGGGCACGTGCGGAAGCGCCGCCTGTGCGAACCGGGCCATCGGCTCGGACAGCTCCAGTCCGGCCACCTCGTCGAACAGCTCGTCGAAGCAGCGCAGATGCGCTCCGGTGCCGCAGGCGACGTCGAGCAGGGTGGCTCCACCCGGCCTGCGCTTGCGCACCTGTCGCTCCACCTCCGCCGCCTCCCGGAGATAGTCCTTGCCGCGGCCGCGATGGATCAGCTCGTAGATCTCGGCGAGTTCGGCTCCGTACACGACGACCTCATTCGTTGCGGGCTCGGCAGGGGCAGGGGACCGGAAGCACCGATCGTCGGGCGGCCTGCTAGAAGAATGCCGGAGACCGGCTGGACGTACGGGGCTCCGGGGCCCGTCGTGGCGACCGAGTGCGCTGTCGAGCGGGGTTCGAATCCGGTTTGCCACGGTCGGGACACCAGGTACCCGCGGCACAGGTTGGAGTCCCACCGTGAGCGCAGACGTGAGTACAGGCCGGACCTCCGGCGAGACGAGCCCGGGCGCGGCGCGCGACGGTCACGACGGTGCGGTCGACGGCAGCCGCGGTGGTGAGCACACCGGGTCGCCGTCCGGCGAGGTCGCCGCACTACTGGACGAACTGCGCCGCTACCTGGAACTGGCGCCCCAGCTCAGCCTCCCGCCGCGCGCGTTCACCTCACCCGAGCTGTACGAGCTGGAACGCACCCGGGTGTTCGGGCGCTCCTGGGTGCTCGTCGCCCACCGTGACGACCTCGCCGAGCCGAACAGCTACGTCTCGTTCGACATCGCGGGCGAGCAGGTGGTGGTCACCCGTGACGCCGACGGTGTGCTGCACGGCATGTCACCGATCTGCCGGCACCGGATGATGCCGCTCGTCGAATCCGGCGCCGTCGGCAGCGCCGAATCCTTCACCTGCCCGTACCACCTGTGGCGGTACGGACTCGACGGTCGACTCATCGGCGCGACCCATATGCGCAAGAACCCCGACTTCGACCCCCGGAGCTGCCGGCTGCCGGCCTTCGCGGTGGAGGAGTGGCACGGGTTCGTGTACGTGAACCTCGACGCGGCCGCCGCCCCCCTCGCTCCCCGGCTGAGCCGTATCTCCGACGACCTGACCAACTACCGGCTCGACGACATGGCGCAGCTCGGGTCCTGGAGCGAGGAGTGGGCCTGCAACTGGAAGGTCGCGGTCGAGAACGCCCACGAGAACTACCACGTGCTGGGCTTCCACCCGGAGACCCTCGGGCCGTCGACGCCCGGCGGGTCCGACACGGACGTGCGGGTCGACTCTCCCTGGGCGCTGCGTCTGCTCATCCGGTTCGCCAAGCCGCAGGACGCCTACGTCCTGCCGCTGACCGCCGAGGAGAAGGCCCATCTGTACGGCTTCTTCGTCTTCCCCGCGGCGAGCCTGGCCGCGGCCGGCGAGATGGTCATCTGGCTCAGCCTCATCCCGCAGACGATCGACCGGACACTCGTCCGCGGCGGGATCCTCGTGCCGCGTGCCGCGCTGGATGGTGCCGACCTCGACGAGATGCGCCGGCAGGCCGAGTCGTACGCGGGCATGATCAACAGTGAGGACCGGCACGGCCTGGAGGCCGTGCAGCGGGCGGTGGGGTCACGCTTCGCCGGCCGCGGCCATCTGAGCCCCAAGGAACCCGGCGTCGTCGCTTTCTACCAGAGCCTGGCCAGGGCCCTGCTGCGCGACGACGACGACTGGCCCGGGGATCTGTGAGCCCGTCGGCCGCAGCCGCACGCCAGAACGATCGTCACACCATCACTCGAGGGAGAGGGCTTCCACCATGCTCAGTTGTCGGATCTGCGGCGGTCGGCTGCACGAGTTCATGGACTTCGGTCAGCAGCCGCTCTCCAGTGGACTCCTGGAGCCCGAGTACCTCGGCGACGAGTTCTTCTTCCGGCTGGCGGTCGGCGTCTGCGGGGACTGCACCATGGTGCAGCTCACCGAGGAAGTGCCGCGCCACCTGATGTTCAACGGCCACTATCCGTATCTGTCGTCCGGGTCCTCCGTCATGCGCCGGCACTTCGAGAGGACCGCACAGCACTTCCTGGAGACCGAGCTCGACGGGAAGGACCCCTTCCTCGTCGAGCTGGGCTGCAACGACGGCGTCATGCTCCGTACCGCGGCCGAGGCCGGGGTGCGGCACCTGGGCGTCGAACCGTCGCAGAGCGTGGCCGACCTGGCACGCCGTCAGGGTGTACGGGTCATCACCGAGTTCTTCCAGGAGTCGACGGCGGACGAGATCCGCAAGACCGAGGGGCACGCGCAGGTCATCTTCGCGGCCAACACGATCTGCCACATTCCCTACCTGGACTCGATCTTCCGGGGAGTGGACGCGTTGCTCGCACCGGACGGAGTGTTCGTCTTCGAGGACCCCTACCTCGCCGACATCGTCGACCTCGCCGCCTTCGACCAGATCTACGACGAGCACTACTACTTCTTCTCCGTCTCCTCCGTCAGCGCCATGGCCAAGCGGTTCGGCTTCGAACTGGTCGACGCGGAACGGCTGCCCGTTCACGGCGGCGAGGTCCGCTACACCATCGCCCGAGCGGGACGGCGCACCCCCTCGCCCGCGGTCGCGGCGTTGCTGCGCCGTGAAAGGGAGCGCGGGTTGTCGGACCTGCGGAGCCTCAACGGGTTCGTCGGCCGGGTGGAGCGGGCCCGCGACGAACTGGTCGCCCTGCTCCGCAAGCTGCGGGCCGACGGCCGTACGGTCGTCGGATACGGGGCCACGGCCAAGAGCGCCACCGTGGCCAACTACTGCGGCATCGGGCCCGACCTCGTCTCGTTCATCTCCGACACCACCCCCAACAAGCAGGGGCGGCTGACGCCGGGCTCGCACATACCGGTGCGGCCGCGGGAGGAGTTCGAGAACCCCTACCCCGACTACGCCGTGCTCTTCGCCTGGAACCACGCCGACGAGATCATCGCCAAGGAACAGCAGTTCCGGGCCTCGGGTGGCAAATGGATCCTCTACGTCCCGGACATCCGGGTGGTGTGAGGACACCGCTCCCCCGCTCCGACCACGCCGGCCGAGGAAGGTGCCCGATGAGGGTTCTGTTCACCACACACACCGCGAAGTCCCACCTGTTCGCGCAGGTCCCGCTGGCGTGGGCACTTCGGGCAGCCGGCCACGAGGTCCAGATGGCCGGCCAGCCCGACCTCGCCGACGACATCAAGGGCGCCGGGCTGACCGCCGTGACGGCCGGTGCCGCGCTCGACCTGATGGCACAGATGGAGTCGTACGAGACGCACGACGGGCCGGGCGGACCCGGTGACGCCGGTGTGGACCAAGGGGCCGGTGAACCCGCGGCGCAGGACTCCGGAGGCTGGGACGAGACCGGCGACGACCACCGCGCCCTGGCCGAGCGTTTCGAGTACTGGACGGACATGACCGAGATCCGCCCGGAGAAACTGTCGTACGCGTACATGCACGGCGTCTTCACGGCGATGACCACCCATGTCTTCCAGCAGTACTCCGCGCCGGCCATGGTCGACGACCTGGTGCGCCACGCCCGTTGGTGGCAGCCCGACCTGGTGGTCTGGGACCCGCTCACCTTCGCCGGCCCCGTCGCGGCGCGGGCCAGCGGTGCGGCCCACGTCCGGCTCCTGTTCGGCCTGGACCTGATCGGCCGGATGCGGGAGTCCTACCTCGACGCGGTGCGCCGGCTGCCCCCGGGACAGCGGGAGGACCCGATGGAGGAGTGGCTGGGCTGGACCATGCGGCGGTACGGCGGGGAGTTCGGCGAGGACCTCGTCGTCGGGCAGCGCACCATCGACCCGCTGCCGCCGTCCTTGCGCTTCCCCGTCGGGGTGGACCGCGTACCGATGCGGATCGTGACCCACAACGGCAGCTCCGTCCTCCCCGGCTGGCTCCGCGAACCACCAAAGCGCAAGCGGGTCTGCCTGACGCTCGGGGTCTCGCACCGTGAGCTGCTCGGCGCTGACCGGGTGCCGCTGGGCGAGGTGCTCGCGGCCGTGGCCGGAGAGGACGTCGAGGTCGTGGCCACCCTGAACAAGGCCCAGCTCGCGTCCGTCACCGAGGTGCCCGACAACGTGCGTGTGGTGGACTTCGTCCCGCTGGAGACCTTGCTGCCCAGCTGCTCGGCGGTGATCCACCACGGCGGTGCGGGGACCTTCAACACCGCGCTGAGCTGCGGAGTCCCCCAGCTGATCCTGCCCGACGGGGTGTGGGACACCGACCACAAGGCACGCCTCCTCCAGGAGCGCGGTGCCGGGCTGCGGGTCGCGGAACCGGAGCGGGCCGATGCCGGGATGCTGCGCGGCATGCTCAGGCGGCTGCTCGGTGACCGCTCCTTCGCCGACGCCGCCACCGCACTGCGCCGGGAGGCGAAGGACATGCCCGCGCCCAGCGCCGTCGTGCCGGTCCTCGAAGAGCTGGCGGCGGCCGATCGGCGCGGCGCCGGGCCGGAGCCCCTACAGACCTGACCACCCGGACGGACCGGGTGACCGACAACGATACGGGGAGTGGCAGTGAAGGATTTCTCGCGCCGTGGATTTCTCGCGGGCGGCGCCGCGGCCGGCGGTGCCATGGCACTTACCGGTGCCGGTACGGCCGGGGCGGCGGAAACCGGGGCCGCCGGCTGTCTTCCGGCGCCCCCGGCCACCGACGTCGGGCCGGACGACCCGCGCTACGCCGAACTGAACGCCAGAGGCTACAACGGTCGCTTCTCCGGCCGTCCGGAGTCCATCCGCCTCGTCCACCGCGCCGACCACGTGGTCGCCGCGGTGAACGACGCCCTGCGGACGGGCAGACGGATCGTCGTCCGCAGCGGCGGACACTGCTTCGAGAACTTCGTCGACGACCCGGCGGTACAGGTCGTCGTCGACGTGTCCGAGATGAAGTCCATCGGCTACGACCCGGCGCACCGCGCCTTCGCCATCGAGTCGGGCGCGACGCTCGGTGACGTGTACCGCACCCTCTACCTGGGCTGGGGCGTCACTGTACCGGCCGGCGCGTGTCCCAGCGTCGGCGTCGGCGGACACTTCGCGGGCGGCGGATACGGCGGGCTGTCCCGTCACCACGGCTTGGTCGCGGACCACCTCCACGGCGTCGAGGTGGTCGTCGCCGACCGGCGCGGGCGGGCCCGCACGGTGCTGGCCACCCGCGACCCCGACGACCCCCACCACGACCTGTGGTGGGCCCACACCGGCGGAGGCGGCGGGAACTTCGGCATCGTCACCCGCTACCTCATGCGCTCACCCGGCGCGCGCGGCGGTGATCCCACCAGCCTGCTGCCCCGCCCCCCGGCGACGATCCGCTCCGTCACCATCGGCTGGTCATGGGCGGACATGACCGAGTCCGCGTTCGTCCGGATCCTGCGCAACCACGGCGTCTGGCACGAGAAGGAGTCCGGCACCGACTCCCGCTACGCACCGCTCAGCAGCTGGTTCATCCTCAACCACCGGGCGACCGGACGGTTCACCCTCGTGGCCAACGTGGACGGATCCCTGCCGCACGGCAAGAAGCTGCTCGACGAGTACGTCGCGGCTGTCACGGCGGACACCGGGGTGCGTCACGACACCGAGGAGTCGACCGCGCTGTGGATGAAGTCCACGCTGACCGTGGACCCGTACGCCGGCGGCCGATACCCCTTCAAGTCCAAGGCCGGGCTCCTGCGCACCGCCTGGACGGAAGCACAGATACGGACCCTCCATCGCTACCTGACCCAGGGCGGGGACGACCACCAGGCGTCGGCCGTGTACCTCTCCACTCTCGGCGGACGGATCAACACGGTCCCGGCGTCGGCGACCGCGATCCCGCACCGCGACTGCCTGTTCAGCGCGACGTACGAGACCTCGTGGTGGCCCGGCGTCTCCGGCGACGCGCAACTGGCCTGGGTGCGCGATCTGTACCGGGACGTCTACGCGGACACGGGCGGCGTCCCGGTACCCGACGCGGCCAACGGCGGGGCCTACATCAACTATCCGGACGCCGACCTGACCGACCCCCGGTGGAACAAGTCCCAAGTGCCGTGGCACACCCTCTACTACCGGGACAACTACCCGCGGCTCCAGCGGGTCAAGGCGCGGTGGGACCCCGCGAACGTGTTCAGCCACGCCATGTCCGTCCGGCCGCCGGGCCGCTGACACCAGGCGCGGGCGGCCCGCCGGCCTCGCTCCCTCACACCAGGGAGCTCCCTCACACCAGGGAGCTCCCTCACACCAGGGAGCTCCCTCACACCAGGGAGCTCCCTCACACCAGGGAGCTCCCTCACACCAGGGACTCCAGCCGCCTGACCAGCGCGGCGGGAGACGGCATCGCCGCCGCCTCGTCGCGCACCTCGGCCGCGGCCCGGCGCAGTTCCTCGTTCTCCAGCAGACCCCGGAACTCCGCCGTGCCGACGGTCTCGGCCGTCGCCCCGATCGCGATGCCCCGCTCGACGACGGCGCGCTCGTTGTCCTTCTGGTCAGGGCTGAGCGGCATCACGCACTGCGGGACACCGAGAGCCATCGCCACCGCCGAGGTGCCCGACCCACCGTGGTGGATCAGCCCGCGGCAGGTCGTCAGCAGCGGTGCGAGGGAGAGCCAGTCCACCGTCCGCACATTGGGGGGCAGTTCACCCAGCAGCGCGGGGTCACCGCCGCCGAGCGTGACGACGAACTCCGCGTCCGTGTCCGCCGCCGCGGCGACGAGCGGCGCCAGCACGGCCAGGCCGCCCCAGAGACCGGCGATCGAGCCCAGGGTGACGGCGATTCTCGGCCGCCGCGGCGGCTCCAGCAGCCAGCCGGGCAACTCGCCGTTGCCGTTGAAGGGCACATAGCGCATCGGTACGTCGTCGGCCCCACGCACCTGTTCCGGAAGCAGCTCCAGCAGGCTCCGCGGCATCGAGTTGAGCCGGAAACCGGGCATCGGCTCCGGCGGGACCTCGTGCCGCAGATAGTGCTCCTTCATGTGGTCGCGCAGCAGCCCGTCGATACGCGGCGCGCTGTCGGCCGGGCCGGTGACCACGGACACGGCGGGCACCGCGAGCGCTCCCGCCGCCAGCGGGCCGGCACCCTGCAGAGGTGAGTGGACGATCAGATCCGCGGACCAGGTGCGGGCGACCTCCACCACCCGGTCGACGGTGACGCCCGAGACCTTCGCGAAGAGCGCGGCGACGAACTCGTCCCCGCCGTCGACGCTGAAGTCGATCTCCTCGGGCCGGAACACCGTCGCGTAGTCGAGTCCGGGGGTCACATCGATGACGTTGACGCCCGCGGCGGCCACCGAGTCGACGTCACCGCCCTGGGCGTAGAGCACGTCGTGGCCCGCCGCGGTCAGCGCGTGCGCCAGGGGCACGGTGGGGAAGATGTGCCCCAGCCCCGGGGAGCTGACGAACAGAACGCGCATGGGAACTCCTCGCGTCACAAGAGAGATGGGGTGGGTGAGGCCACCTTCCACCCGCGTCCTTGAAGGTGCGCGGAGCCTTGTTGTACCGGCTTCCCGACCGGGCCTCGCCCAGGTGTCCGAGCACTTTCGAGCGTCCCTCGACACCTGGCTGCGAAGGTCGGTGCCCCCAGCGAGCCGAAGGACTGCCTTGTCAGATGGAGATCATCGGGAACGGGTTCCTCGCACGCCATCTCGCACCGCTCTCGACCGAGCACCCCGGAACGACGGTGCTGGCAGCGGGCGTGCCCACCCACCCGCTGCCCGACACCGAACACCGGCGTGAGACCAGGCTCGTCGACGACACGATCCAGCACTGCCTGAGGCGCGACCGCATGCTCGTGTTCTTCTCCACCGTCAGCATGTACGGCGGACCCGGCGGCCCGGGCGACGAGAGCGGCCCGCCGGTCGCCTCCACCCGCTACGGCCAGCACAAGCTGGACCTCGAACGGATGATCAAAGCCTCCGGGGCGCGTCACCTCATCCTGCGGCTCGGCTATGTGCTGGGCCCGGACGAACCCGGCTTCCGCCTTCTCGCCGCTCTCCTCACCCAGGTGCTGGCCGGCCGAGTGCGCGTCCAGCGCGGGGCGCGCCGAGACATGCTCCACGTGTCCGACTTCGTCACCGTCGTGGACGCCCTCCTGCGTACCGAGGTGTGCGACGAGACCGTGAACGTCGCCTCCGGGGACTGCGTGGAGGTCACCACCATCGTGCGGCACCTCGAACGCAGGCTCGGTGTCTCGGCCCAGTGGCAGGTCACCGACAACAGCATCGAGCACTGCCCCTCGGTGCGGAAACTGCGTCGGCTGATTCCCGAGGTCGACCGGCTGGGCTTCGGACCGGGCTATCACCGGACCGCCATCGACCGGTATCTGGCGGCGGCGCGCACCGTGGACGCCGTCCGGACGGAAGGGACAGGAAATCCATGACGGAACAGGCCGACAGCACGGGCCGGGCATCGGCGGGAACCCTCGCCGGACCGCTCACGCCCGAGGGCCACGCACTGCTGGAGATACTGGGCAGACACCTGCCGGGCATGGCGTCCGCCGCCACCGGGCACGACCGCGACGGCACCTTCCCGCTCGACGCGTTTCAGCGCCTGGCCGCCGACGGCGTACTCGGCGCGACCGTGCCGCGTGAGTTCGGCGGACTGGGCGTGCGCAGCCTCCACGACGTGTGCCTCGCCGTGAAACGCATCGCCGAGGCCGACGCGTCCGTCGCGCTGTCGCTGCACATGCAGTTCAGCCGCGGGATCACCATGTCGTACGAGCGCGAGCACGGCAGCGACACGGGGCGCGCCCTGGCCGAGCGGCTGCTGCGGCTGATGGGCACGGAGAAGGCACTGATCAGTGGCGCACTGAAGGACGCCGGAGTCACGACCGAACTGGTCCCCGCGGCCGACGGCGGCTGGCGGCTGGTGGGGCGGAAGATCCTGGTCAGCATGGCCCCGTTCGCCACGCACTTCGTCGTCGCGGCACAGACCCGTCCCACCTCCGGCCGCCCGCTGCTCGCCTCCGCCTTCCTGCCCGCCGACGCCCTCGGTCTGAAGGCTCCGGACAACTGGAACGGCATGGGGATGCGGGCCTCCGCCAGCACCGAGGTCCTCTTCCAGGACTGTCCCGTCCCAGCGGCCGACGTCTTCCTGCGGGGCCCGGTCGGCGTCCGCAACGACGCCGCGATGGCGGGCCAGACCGTCAGCTCGATCGGACTGCTCGGCGTGTACGCCGGCATCGCACAGGCGGCACGCGACTTCACCGTCGCGGGCATCACCCGCCGCGGCGGGCAGCCGGCGGCAGCGGTCCGTACCCTCGTGGCCGAACTCGACGTGAAGCTGTACACCCTTCGCACGGCGCTCGCGGCGGCACTGACCAGCACCGACCACCACGCGCACCGGACAACGGACGATCCCGGCGAACGCGGCCGGCTGATGATGGCTCCCTTCCAGTACGCGAAGCTCATCGTCAACCGCACCGCGGCGAGCATCGTCGAGGACTGCATGACCCTGGTGGGCGGGGCATCGTTCACTGCCCACCACCCACTGTCCCGTCACTACCGCGACGTACGCGCGGGCTGGTTCATGCAGCCCTTCACCTACGCCGACGCCGTCGACCACCTGAGCGCGTACGCGCTCGGTACGGACGGGGAAGGCGGCGCGTCGTGAGCGGCACGGACGGCGGCACGGACGCAAGCGGATCCGGCGGGGCCGAACGGCCCGTCGACGCCCTGGTCCGGATGTCGAACCTGGTGACTCCGATGGCGCTGCGGGTCGCGGCGACGCTGCGGCTGGTCGACCACCTGCGCGCGGGCGTCACGAGCCCGGAGGCGCTCGCCCGAGCCACCGGAGCGGACGCCGACGCGTTGGCGCGGCTGATGCGGCACCTGGCGGCAGCCGGCGTCCTGGAGGAGTCCGGGCCCGGCCGCTATGTCCCGACCCGCATCGGGGACCTGCTCGCCGACGACGACCCGTCACGCCAGCGTTCCTGGCTCGACCTGGACCAGGCCGTCGGACGAGCGGACCTGACGTTCCTCGATCTGCGCGAGGCGGTGCGCACCGGGTTGCCGCAGTACGAGGCCCGCTACGGCGCACCGTTCTGGGGCGACCTGTCAGCGGACGACGAACTCGGCGCCTCGTTCGACACCTTGATGACGACCCGGGAGGACGCGGCCTTCGCCGCTCCCGTCGCCGCGTACGACTGGAGCCGGGCGCGGCACGTGCTCGACGTCGGCGGCGCGCCGGGCGGTCTGCTCAGCGCCATCCTGCGGGCGGCGCCCGAGACACGTGGCACCCTGCTGGACCTGCCCGGGGCGGCGGCCCGGGCGCGCGAGCGCATCGTGGCGGCCGGAATGGACGGCCGTATCGACATCGTCGGTGGTGACTTCTTCGACGAACTGCCGGTGTCCGCCGATGTCGTGGTGCTGTCGTTCGTCCTCCTCAACTGGTCGGACACGGACGCGTCGCGGATCCTGGCGCGCTGCCGTGAGGCCTTGCGGCCCGGCGGCCGGATCGTCCTGCTGGAGAGGGCGGAGGCACCGCCCGGCGGGACGCGGACGTCCGACCTGTACTTCAGCGTGTTGGACATGCGCATGCTGGTGTTCCTCGGCGGCCGGGTCCGCACCGACCGCGAGTGGGCCGACCTGGCCGACGCCGCGGGTCTCGACATCGTCTCCAAGACCGGGCCCCTGGTATCGCCCAACGTGCCGCTGGACTCCTGCCTCTGGGAGCTGGCGCCGCGCTGAGGCCGTCCGCGCGCAACACGACCGACGACCAACGGAACCGAGGGTTCCTGGACTGAGAGGAATGCGCCAGTGGCACAACGTGTCGTCACGTCGAAGGACGTGGAGCTGTGGAGCGAGGACTTCGGAGACCGCGCGGACCCCGCACTGCTTCTGGTGGCGGGCGGGAACCTGACGGCGATGAGCTGGCCGACCGAGTTCGTCGAACGGCTCGCCGCCGGCGGCCTGCACGTGATCCGCTACGACCACTGGGGGGTGGGGCGCTCCACCGGCTGGGACGTGGCGGAGCGCCCGTACGGATACCTCCAGCTGGCCGCCGACGCCGTCGCGGTGCTCGACGGATGGGAGATCGAACAGGCCCACTTCGTGGGGATGTCGATGGGTGCCGTCCTGTGCCAGCTGATCGCGCTGGACCACCCGCAGCGGATGCTGAGCATGTCGATGATGCTGAGCGGAGCGCTCGACGTCGACTTCCCCGGCAACATCCGCCGCGCCTTCGCGAAAGAGCCCTCGGTCGACGGTCTTCCGCTGCCGCAGGAACGGTTCCTGGAGGCGCTTGCCGTCATGAACGAGGACGTGGACGGCGTGGAGGCGGAACTGGACCGACGGGTGCGCCGGTGGAAGCTGTTCTCGGGGGACGAGACCCCCTTCGGCGAGGCGGACTTCCGGCGGTGGGAACGGCAGGCCATCGATCACTCGGGCTCCCTCCGTGAGCCGCAGGCGCACTACGCGGTACAGCCACCGCCCCGCGAGCGCGCCTCCGAGCTGCGCGACGTCCACGTCCGCACCCAGGTGATCCAGGCGACGCAGGACCCGATCGCCCCGCCGCCGCACGGTCGCCACCTCGCCGACCTGATCCCGGGCTCGGACCTGGTGGAGATCGAGGGAATGGGGCACGCGCTGCCGACCTCTGTGCACCGGCCGCTCGCCGAGGCCGTACTCGGGCACGTACTCGGGCACGGGTGAAGGTGCGCCGGGGGGGGGGGGGAGGGGGGGGAACGGGGAAACAGAAAAAAAGGGGGGGGGGGGTGGTCCCCCCCCCCCCCGATCCCGGCATGATCCAAACGACACCCCCTAGG